>LJXT01000016.1 GCA_001314815.1 Algoriphagus marincola HL-49 | reverse complement strand
AAGATTTCTCTAATCACGCTCGGTATTTTCCTTTTCATCATTTTATCCTTGCACCCTTATCCTTAGCTTTTTTCATCTGGACTTTAGTAGATTTAGATTTCTCAAGTTCTGAAGAAATTTCAGAAAGTGTAAAATCTTTGATTTTAGCAATCATGGTTCTGTCACTTCCCATGTTGGCTAGGATCTATGCACTCAAAAACCAAAATCGGATCATTTTTGCGGAAATGAGAGCTCGCTATGCCGAACTTACCGGCAAGGCTTTTCGCGAAAAAGAGGAAAAACTTAAAGGAGGTCAAATAATTGCCCTACGATTTGCCAGCGATGAAGAATTGATTCCCCTGATTGAAGAGACAATCGAAAAAAACTACACCCCGAAGGAAATCAAAATGAAAATCAAGAATTGGAAAGGTGACTATCAGAGAGTCTAAATAGTCAATTTCTTTTCTAAGGTAAGCTTCAGATTTTCAGCTGCTTTTTTCTTAAAGTCTATTCGAGAAAAATCTAATTCTGGTAATTTCATAACAGATTCAAATCCAAAATCTTGACCATCCTCACCTGAAGTAACAAGGTAGCATGGCTTTTGGTATTTCTTGCATATCTGTAGCAATTCAAAACACCCTTTTCCTTCTTTAGATTGTTGATCAAACCTACCTTCTCCCGTCAAAACGACATCGGATGACTGAACCTCTTTTTCCATAGCCACTTGATCAAAAAAATAGGAGGCTCCAAATTTGATATCGGTGGGAAAAAATGCATTTAACCCCAAGGCTATTCCACCGGCTGCGCCAAACCCCATAGAATCCTTAAATGGCTTTTTTGCCTTTTGGTAAAGTAGATGGATGATTCGGGATGTATCTTCTGAATAGGAATCCATTTGATCCGATTTAAGGCCTTTTTGCGGTCCAAATATTGGGATCGCACCTGCATCTCCGAAAAAAGTATTTCTCACATCGCAGAGACAGGTAAAAGTAAGTTTTGAAAGCTTTGGCTTAGACTGCACGTAAGCCAACTTTTTCAACAAATGATCTGAGAAAGGAACAATCTCCTTCCCTAGGGGATCTAAAAACACAAATCCCAAGCCCTGTAGGATTCCCAATCCCAAATCTATACTGGCACTTCCTCCAAGCCCAAGAATTACGTGCTCTGCCCCCATTTCTACACCTTTTCGGATCAGTGTTCCTGTTCCGAATGTGGAAGCCACACGAGGATTTAATTCGGTACTATCCAATAGGCCGATTCCACTGACAGTAGAAACGTCCAAGTAGATTGTTTTTGATTGAAAATCATAGCCAAAGGAACCAAGAGCCGGTCTTCCAAATGGATCTAGGGACCAAGTATTTACTTTTTTAAGCCCCAAATACTCGGTCAAAAGCTCACACGTGCCATCTCCCCCATCCGCAATCGGTATCTTTTTGACCTGAGAGTTTGGATACTTGCTGGCTACTATTTGCTCGATAATCTCGGCTGCATGGCTTGCCGAGATAGTTCCTTTGAAAGCATTCGGAGCTATTAAGACTTTCATTTCAAGGCATTCATCCGCTCAAAATAATCCTTGTAAGCAGCCTTGACTTTTGGTGCTAGATATATGGTAGAAATCATGGTAGGTATTGCCATGATCGCATACATTCCGTCTACTAAACTAATCACTACTTCGAGAGAAGCCACAGCTCCAGCTACAATGGTGATTAAATAGAAATAATTGTAGAAATCAGCTCTTTTGGCCCCAAATAGATAATTGAAACACTTATGGCCATAATAAGAATAGGTAAACATGGTAGATAGTGCAAAGATTAAAACAGCTGCCATCAGGAGGTATTTTCCAATACCCGGCAGGGCTGTTTCAAAAGCATTCAAGGTCAATATTACACCATCGTCTACAGAAGACTGCCATACTCCCGTCACCAAGATCACAAAAGCCGTAAGCGTACATACCACAATTGTATCGATAAATGGACCCAACATGGCTATTAGACCTTCTCGTATCGGTTCCCGGTTTTTAGATGCTCCATGCACCATGGGAGCGGTACCAATTCCTGCTTCGTTAGAGAAAGCTGCTCTTCTAGCACCTGTTACGATTACAGCACCTACTACTCCACCAGCAGCGGCTTTTCCTGTAAATGCATCAGAAATTATCAACCAAAACATTTCTGGCACTTCTACATAATTCTTTCCCACTATGATCAAAACGGTAACAAAGTAAAGGGCTACCATAAAGGGTACGAGACGGGATGCCACTCCTGCAATTCGCTTAATCCCTCCCAAAATGACAAAAGCCACCAAAACCATCATAGAGATACCTATTATCCATCGAACAGTGTCTGTTGATTCGATCCCGGCAGGTTCTAACATTACAGCTCTGAAAACGGCAGAAAGTTGATTTGCCTGAAAAATTGCCAATAGCCCTAAAATCCCTGCAACAGAGAAAATCACAGAAAGAAACTTGAATTTTTTACCCATTCCCTCTTCGATCACGTACATGGGACCACCCTGTACCGTACCTGCGGAATCTTTGCCTCGAAACATGATGGCCAAGGAGCAACTATAATATTTTGTAGCCATGCCCACGAAAGCGGAAATCCACATCCAGAAAACAGCCCCGGGGCCACCCATATTGATGGCTATAGCCACTCCACTAATATTCCCGAGTCCTACCGTTGCAGCAATAGCGGCAGACAATGCCTGATAAGAAGTAATCTGTCCAGGTGCCAGATCATCATCATATTTCCCTCTGAGGAGACTGATAGCATGACCGATTTTTCGAAATGGAACAAAACCCGAATGGAATAAAAGTATGAGTCCACCTCCCATCAACAGAACAAGCATCGGTGTACCCCAAATCCAATTCGCAAATGAAACAATAATGTCTCCCATAGTTCAGCTACTTTTTGATATGTATTCTAAATAAGCCACCATATTACCTCCAAATTCCTCAAAAATCAAAGATTTGAGAAAGGCATACAAAGAAAATCCCAGCTGAGATAGCCGGGATTTTAAGCCTTTTGCCTGATTACCAAGCTACTTTGGGAGATTTATAAAATTGAATTCCTTGAACATCCCAACTTTCTCCAAGTTGGGCAATACGACCTTTAAAACTTTCCCAATCTCTCGATGAACCTGGTGACCAAGCTACTTCAGCCAAGGCAGCCAGTCTAGGAAAGGTTAAATATTCAATATCAGCTCGGTTTTCCACCGTCTCCGTCCAGAGAGGAGCTTCGACGCCCAAAATATCAGACTTCTGAATGGATGGAGAATAAGTAGCAGGATCCCAGAGGTATGCAGAATCTAACTCAATGTAGGCAGCCCAATGCAAGCCAATCCGGCTGGTTGAATCATACTGCATATCAAGATAGGCTTTCTTGGCCGGTGACATTAAAATCTGATTTCCCTGTTCTACGGCTAATGCAGCATTATCTTCCATTGCCCAAAACTGGGCGATGTTTCCAGGTAATAGATTGGCAGTAGCCACCTCATCCCATCCAATACTGATCTTTCCATGTTTCTGGACAATATCCTGAACCCGCTCTACGAATTTGATATAGTCTTCTTTGCGAGTCACATGGGATTCGTCGCCACCAATATGAAAATAAGGTCCTGGGGTAATTTCAGATAGTTCTCTGACTACATCATCCACGAGCTGATATGTCAATTCCAGATCAGTATCGAAGGTACTGAAACCGACTTCCATCCCTGTATAAAGTTCAGCCGGCTGCCGGATAATCATTTTAGAGTTAAAATCAATTTCTGATCCTTTCATAGGATTGTTGACCGTGCTCAGATCGCCATCAGGCAAATTGATTCCGGGATTCAATTCTCCATAGGCGGCCAAGGCAGCATTCGTATGACCCGGCATGTCTATCTCTGGGACGATCGTAATAAATCGCTCTTGTGCATAGCGTACGAGTTCCTTGTAATCCTCTTGTGTAAAAAAGCCTCCTTCGCCGCCGCCTACTTCAGTCTTCCCCCCTATCTCAGTGAGCTTTGGCCATGATTTGATCTCTATTCGCCATCCTTGGTCATCGGTCAAATGAAGATGTAGGTAGTTCAATTTTAATCTTGCCATTTGATCAATGTAATGCTTTACATCCTCCATCCCGATGAAATGTCTGGCGACGTCTAGCATCGAGCCTCTATATGCATATTCTGGATCATCTTGGATTTTTCCTGCCGGGGCAATCCAATTTACATTTTGCGCCATAGGGGCAAAAATTTGACTCGGAAAAGCTTGAAGCAAGGTTTGAATGCCATAAAATATTCCAGCGGGTGAATCTGCAGAAATTTTTGCCTGACTTGAGGTTATTTCTAATTCATAGGATTCGTCATCCAAAGCCCCACCATATAGTTCTAAAATGATTTGACCTTCTCCCTCACCCACTTCCAGCTCAAAACCAGTTGCCTGTTTGATGGTTTGATTAAAATATTGGGCTAAGGGTTGTAAACTAGCCTGATCTCCAATAAGCTGAATGGATGCTGCTGATGTGAGTTCAAAGGAACCATTGGAACTACTTACCGATTTGGGGAGAGGAATCAAACCTCTCTCATCCAGTGAGGGGCCTTTCGGTCCGCAAGAGAACACCAAAGCGGTCAAAAAGAGTACGATAATTGACTTTTGATAGGTCATAGTGTCTGATTTGTTTGGTTAAACTTAATTTAAATTTTTTCAAATGTCCGATCCTTTATAAAATTTCTTTCCAAAACCCTCAAATGAGATTTCAACGGTAACGGCCGTAAAAAAACTCAACCACTCAGCCTTCCGAAATCGAATAATCTCAAAATATTCGAAGGAAAAAGCGATTATTTTGAATATTTTGAAAACTGAAATTCAATAGAAAATAAAATAATATGAAGGAAAACAAAAATGGCTCGGATACTTCAAGGAGGAATTTTATAAAAAGCTCAGCTTTGGCGCTTTCAGGATTTTATATTGTTCCACGGCATGTTTTAGGGGGTCAGGGTTTTGTTGCCCCAAGTGATAAACTTCGGGTGGCAGGTATTGGAGTTGGAGGAATGGGCTTCAATGACGTAAGTGGAGTCTTCAGAAGTGGTAAAGCCGATATCGTGGCACTTTGTGATGTCGATGACACCCGGGCTAAGCGAAGCCGGGATGCACATCCTAAGGCAGCTTATTACAAAGATTACCGAAAAATGCTCGAAGCTGAGCAAGACAACATTGATGCAGTGACGGTATCTACTCCCGATCACATGCATGCTGTGCAGGCGATGATGGCTATGAAAATGGGGAAGCACGTGTATGTGCAAAAACCACTAAGCCATGATATTTACGAAGCAAGAATGCTTACAGAGGCTGCAGAGAAATATAAAGTAGTCACCCAAATGGGAAATCAAGGATCCTCAGGTGATGGAGTCAGAAAAATGGTGGAATGGTACAACGCAGGACTTATCGGAGAAGCGACAAAAGTGTATTCTTGGACCGATAGACCAGTTTGGCCACAAGGAATTCCCTGGCCGAGTGAGGGAGTAACTCCACCGGCTGATTTAGACTGGGATTTATGGCTAGGTACTGCCCCTTACCGCGATTATGTCGGAAATCTAGTTCCCTTCAATTGGCGAGGATGGTGGGATTATGGAACAGGAGCCTTAGGAGATATGGCTTGCCACATCATGGAGCCTCCTTTCAGGGTCTTAGGTCTTGGGTATCCAAAATCTGCTGAATGCTCTGTGGGTTCTGTTTATGTAGGAGAATTCCAACGTGGATATTTCCCTGATAGCTGCCCTCCTTCTTCTCACATCACCCTTCGCTTTGATATGCCGGGTGGAAAAGAACTGGAATTTCACTGGATGGATGGCGGTATTCAGCCTACAAGACCTGCAGAACTCGAGCCTAACGAAATCATGGGCGATGGAGGAAATGGAGTAATCATCGAAGGTACTGCCGGCAAAATGATGTGTGCAACCTACGGTCGAGATCCCAAACTCCTGCCAACATCTAAAAATCAGTATATCAACGTCCCCGAAACCGAGTATCGTGTACCTGGCGGAGACAGTGGTCACTACAACAACTGGGTAGAGGCTTGTATTGCAGGCTTTGGATCAGAGGAGTATAAAAAGTTGAGTTCGCCTTTCAGTGTGGCAGGACCACTTACTGAATCAGTACTGATGGGAAATCTTGCCATTAGAAGCTACGACTATCGCGTTCCTAGACCAAATGGAAATGCCAATCAGTTCGACTATCCAGGTAGAGGAATCAAATTGGTATGGGATGGACCAAATATGAAAATTACCAATTTCGATCCAGCCAACCAGTTTGTCAGACGAAACTACCGAGAAGGTTACAGCTTATAATCATAATAAAGCGGTCCTAAATGGACCGCTTTTTTAATCTTCAATTGTCAATTCTACACGACGATTTTTACTTCTTCCAGCCTCTGTTGCATTAGAGGCTATTGGCCTGGTGCCGCCCCATCCAGAGATACGTAGTCTCTCAAAGTCTACACCTTGATCAACCAAATAGTCCCTAACAGCTCCAGCTCGATCTAGAGAAAGGGCTTTGTTTAATCCAGGATCACCCGAACTATCTGTATGACCACTTATCCTAATTTTCAAATCTGGGTTTTCACTCAAAAAGCCTACAATCTGATCTAAGAAGTCAAAAGTATCTCCCTCTTCCAGATCTGCAGTCCCTCGTTTAAAATTGACTTTGTCCAATAGTAAACTGTTGCCAGTTTCTGCTTTCGTCATCAAAATCACATTGGGTTCCTTTGTCTTTAATTCAGCCAAAGAAATCGAGGCAGGGAAAAATTGAGCAGCTTCAAAACGAAGGAGTTGAACGCCGGAGGCTTTGAGATCACTTATTTTTTGATTTTGGATGGGAATTTCCTTCCACTCCTCGCCGTTTTTGGCCATTAGCCTAAAGTTCTCCACTCGAATCTTGTTCTTCTGATCAATCACCAGCCATCTCAAGGATTCTTCTTCTGTTTCAACAGACTTTTCCTTCACTTTCACTTCCGGTATCCCTACAGCACTGGAAGGGTAAATCGGTGTTAGCTCGGTCACTGTAGTCACATTTTCGGATTGGTTTTGTTGAGAAACGGCAACTGTCTCAGGTGCCTTAAATTCATTTGGGATTTCTAGAGGAGTAATTTCTTCATACGTAACCAAATCTGCGAATCCATCACTATTTTGGGTGGTAGTCCAAACCACCTCCGTCGGCGAAATAAACGTGACGGCACTTTCTGAGCCAGGGCTGCTCAATTGAACCCATTTCTGTGGAGCACTCCATTCGGCGAAGTCTTCTGACAACGCTTTTGCAATGAAAATATCCTTCCCTTGGGCCCCCAAATGAAGATTTGAAGAAAAATAAAGAAGTCCTGAACTAGGGTCAAAATAGGGTGAAGTCTCTTGACCAGGAGTATTGATAACTGATCCCAAGCTTTTTGGCTCGGACCATTGAACAGGGCCAATCTTTTCGCTCACATAAATGTCCTCATTTCCTCGGCTATCTGAGCGATTTCCGGAAAGAAAAATATAATTGCCTCCCTTCGAAACTGATCCAGTGACAGAGCCTTGAAATTTTTCGATCTCAGGCATGGATACCGGACGTAAAAAATTCCATTCCTGACCGAATTTTGAATATTGAAATACCCCAAAACGATCCGAGCCTGAATGAAAGACCAACAGCGTTAGAATATCTTCCAAACCTAAAGCCAAATCATATCCAGCGGTACTCAGATCCTTCCGATGAATAGCCTCTGACCATTGGCCATCAGAATTTTTTTTGGTCATCCAAATATCCCCCGGGTCATTGATTCCTCCTACATTCTGAAAATGATTGGCACGGGTGAAGAGCAGAACGCCATCCCCTATCCAAACCGGGTTCATGTCATCTTGGGGCGTATTTGCCCCTGACAGATTTTTGATTTGTTGAGAAAATACCGATAGAGAAACAAAAAAGGCAAGCAGAAATAAGCTGCCTGCCCGTAAATTAAACTGAGGTTTATACATTTTATTATTGGTCGAGTACGATCGCAAAGACTAGCGGAGCTACTATGGTAGCATCTGACTCAATGATAAATTTTGGTGTATCAAGTCCTAGCTTACCCCAAGTGATTTTCTCATTTGGAACTGCACCAGAATATGATCCATAAGATGTAGTCGAATCAGATATCTGACAGAAGTATCCCCAAAGTGGTACATTATCACGCTGCAAGTCTTGATGAAGCATAGGCACCACACAGATAGGAAAGTCTCCTGCAATTCCCCCGCCAATTTGGAAAAATCCAACTTTACTGTCTTCGGTAGCATTTTCTGTATACCATTCTGCCAAAAACATCATATACTCAATCCCACTTCTGACAGTGTGAACGTTTTTAACATCTCCAGCGATCACATGGCCTGCAAACATATTGCCGAGTGTTGAATCCTCCCATCCTGGGACGATGATGGGGAGATTCTTTTTAGCAGCTTCCAAAAGCCAGGAATTTTTAGGATCAATCTGAAAAGAATCATCCAGTTTACCAGAAAGCAAGATTTTATAAAAGAACTCATGAGGGAAATAGGCCTCTCCAGCCTGATCAGCTTTCATCCATTCCTCCAAAATCACATCTTCGATCCTACGCATGGCTTCCATCTCCGGGATGCAAGTATCCGTCACACGGTTCATATGACGGTCCAAAAGATCCTGCTCCTGCTCGGGAGATAAGTCCCGATAGTTAGGGATACGCTCATAATAATCATGAGCAACCAAGTTGAAAACATCTTCCTCCAGATTGGCTCCGGTGCAGGTGATGATTTGGACTTTATCCTGTCGAATCATCTCAGCGAGAGAAATTCCCAGCTCGGCTGTAGACATGGCACCAGCTAAGGTGACCATCATTTTCCCCCCTCCATCCAAATGTGTCTTATAACCTTCAGCTGCATCGATGAGTGCCGCAGCATTGAAATGCCTGTAATGATGCTTCAAAAATTCGGTGATCTTCATAATTTCGATTTTTTAACTTGAGCTGTAAAATTACCCAAATTCAAACATAAAAAAACCCGGACTAGCCGGGTTTCCATAGATTCGATATTATTTATTGCGCAGCAGGCTTTTCGCTAGCATACTCTTGGTTGAGATTTTCAACCACCTTATCTGTCAGGTCTAGGGCATCTTTACCGTACCAGAGAGCTCCACCACGCGTGTAGCTGAGGATCAGATCCAGATCATTTTCTTCTGCATACTTTTTCAAATAAGCCTGAACCTTATCATACACCTCACTATACAGGGTGCTTTCATCACCGGCTAATTCCTGCATCAGATTGTCACGATAAGTCATCAGATTCTGCTCCTTTTTGACAAGTTCTTCTTGCTTGGCTCGCTGCTGATTGGGAGTCATATTTCCGCCAGTTTGCTGGAAATTAGCAACTTCCTGCTCAAAACCTCTCGCTCGACCCTGAAGATCTGATTCAAACTTCTTTCCTTTTTCCTGAAGTTCTGCAGACTTGGTCTTAAAGTACTCATACCTATTGATCACACTATCGGTAAGCACAAAAGCCACTTTCAGGTCGGAAAATTCTACAGAAGACTCACTTTGGGAGGTGGTTTCTGCTGTTTGTTCCGTTTTTGGCTGACAGGATAACATTACCGCAAAGGCAGAAACCAAGGAAAATAGAGGTAAAACTTTTTTCATTTTATTAAGAATTAATTTAGGCTTCATGAAAATGGAGGAGTAAGCGTATTTTGATTATCACTCGCTGCTTACCAAATTCAAGGTGGATTTTTACATGCTTGACAAGGGCGCAAATATAAAGAAAGAATTGACTTGACAAGCCCCACAATCGAACTGTGTCCATAAAATATCCCAATCAAAAATAGATTTCCTGCGCCAAACGGTAGACTTGGGCGTGGGCATCGATTATTTGGCTGATTTTCGGACTGTAACCTCCCCCCATACAGCACATGATCGGCAGGTTATTCTTTTTGGCTGTAGAAAGTACCTTCCGGTCTCTCTCTTGGATTCCTTGAATACTCATTCCCAGTCGACCCAATTTGTCAGAAGAAAGAACGTCCACTCCACATTGATAAATCAAAAAATCAGGTTCAAAGTCTTCAATCAACTTTTTTAAGTTTTTGTCCAAGATAGAAAGGTATTCCTCATCGGCAGTCCCATCTGCTAATTCAATATCCAAGTCAGACTTTTCTTTTCGATGTGGATAATTCTTGGCTCCATGCATACTGAATGTGTACACTCGAGGCTCATTTCTAAAAATAGCAGCTGTACCATTCCCTTGATGTACATCCAGATCTACGACCAAAATTCGTTTGGCCTTTTGAGAATTTAAAAGGTGAAAACTTGTCAGCGCAATATCATTCAATAGGCAGAAACCCTCCCCTCGGTCCCTAAAAGCATGATGCGTCCCTCCAGCGATATTTAGAGCGATCCCATACTTGATTGCATATTCAGCGGCTTGCACCGAGCCTCCAGCAATTAGAATTTCACGCTTTACTAACGCCTCACTCAATGGAAATCCTGTAGCTCGCTCCTCAGATCGGCTTAGGTTGAGGTTTTTTAGCTTTTCCCAATAAGAAATATCATGGGCTTGGCCAATAAGTAATTCATCGACCACTTCTGGCTTAAAAAAATTAATTTCAGTAACAGTCCCTTCATACAGCAATTGCTCCGGTAGCAATTCGTATTTCTCCATCGGAAAACGATGTCCGGGAGGCAATGGATGGCAATATTCGGGTGACCAGGCTATTTTTAGCATAAAAAAAACGCTTGCATTCTAACAAGCGTCCATGCAAAGTGTTTCAATCATTCATTCAGACGTCCTCTTCTTCCGACTGAAAGGAGTAAAGAGTCTCATCCAGTGAAATTGTGTCTTCGTTGTATTCGAGAATAAACTTCCGGATAGTAGAATCGTCGATATGTTCAAGGTTAAGGGCTGCATCCAATCCAATTCCGAAATCATGATTGGTATCAATATCGATGAATTCCTGAACCTTGACAGTTTCTTCTTCTTCGATCTCCATGATCATTTCGGTAATGAACCAACCAATCTCTTCTTCCTCGCTAGATAAAGGCAACAAATTTCCATTTTCATCCTCTTCGTAGCGAATTCCGTTGAAATCAGGAAACTTCTTGGCAGCCTCATGTTCGGCAAGCTCATAGACCTCACTGGCATGATGAAGTCTCAAAGTGTATAGAGCAGCATCATAGATGACCTCTTTGCCTTCATACATTCCGATAAAGTAAAAATTCACATACTCATCGGAATTTTCGGCATCTTCTACTAGTTGATAGGGTTTACCAATCCTTTTAAGTTTAGCTTTCAGGTTTGCGATTTCTTCTGGTGAAAATCCTGGGTTATTCTGAGGATTCATGTTCAAACAAAATTAGAGTCAAAGCGGAAAGTTAACTTTCTAGATTGAAATAAAAAGAAAATAGAAAAATTTTATCAATGGATAAAGCCAAAATTGAAAAGTTTGATGAGGAATCGATGAACTATATTCTAAAATCAAAGGAAAACCAGTCATTTGATCGAAAACAAAAGATCACCTCAAAAAAGAAAATTGCCAAGACCATTGCTGCCTTTGCCAATACAAATGGAGGAGAAATTGTGGTTGGTATCTCTGATCAAAATCAAGTAATCGGCATAGATCCAGAAGAAGAAAAGTATATGATTGAATCGGCCAACGAATTGCATTGTCATCCAAAAGCAGAGTTGACATTTAAAAAACTAAGTTACCTAGACAATGATCCAAGTCCCTATGAATCAGCTGATAAAATATTACTTTTGGTACAGGTAAGAAAGGCTCCTTCTCCCGGAGTCTTTTGGAGGGAAAGTGAAAATTCTGAGGATAAATTTTATATCAGGCAGGGAGATCGAAGTATCTCAATCTCCTGAGCCCATGTTGTTTCCAAACAGCGAATTGATGATACTGAGAACGATCGCAAATAGCAATGCCCACCAAAATCCATCTACAGAAAAACCCGGAATGATGTAGTCTGCAATCAAGATCGCAAAGGCATTGATTACCAATAAAAACAATCCTAAAGTGATAATGGTAAGAGGCAAAGTCAATATAATCATCAAAGGCTTGATCGTAATATTTATTAAAATCAATAACCCTGCTAGCAGAAAACCTGTTGTCCAAGTATCGATATAGACGCCGGGTATAAAAAATTCTGCTATTAAGACGGAGATTCCTCCGATCAGTATTTTCACTAAGAAATTTGGAGTTTTATTTTCCTTAGGCATGTTTTCAAAAGTTCGGTTGAGTGCAGAAACTAATATCGAAAAATAATTGAGTAATCTGGAAATTCGAGTTCAGATATTCAAAATTCATGGGTTATATTTGTTCAGTATTAATTAATAGTTTATTGTGATTATCATTATTTTCTTCCTCCTTCACTGGTACTTCTCTCTCTTCTGCCAAAGTTTCTTTCTTCACAGATACGCAGCTCACCAAATGTTTGAAATGAACAAGTTTTGGGAGCGATTCTTCTACATCTTTACATGGATATGGCAGGGCAGTTCTTACCTTTCACCTAGAGCCTACGCGGTACTTCACAGAATGCACCATGCCTACAGTGATACTCCCAAAGATCCGCACTCCCCTCATCATACAGAAAATCTATTCACCATGATGTGGAAGACCAAAAACATCTACAATGAGTATTTTTCTTTCCGACTCAAGCCTGAAGAAAGATTTTCTAAAGATATCCCCGACTGGTTGACTTTTGACAAGTTTGCCGACAGCATGGGAGTGCGAGTGGCTTGGGGTTTACTCTATGTACTGATCTATGTGCTTTGTATTACAGTCTTTGAACTACCCGGGACGCATTGGTGGATGTACTTCTTATTGCCAATACACTTCTTAATGGGACCTGTGCATGGTGCTATTGTAAACTGGAGCGGTCACAAGTATGGCTATTCTAACTTTGACAACAATGATAAGTCTAAAAATAGCCTTTTACTCGATGTTTTGATGCTTGGAGAGCTTTTCCAAAACAATCATCATAAATTACCAAATCGTCCCAACTTTGCTGTAAAGTGGTATGAATTTGATCCGACTTACCCGATAGTGAAACTATTGCACGCATCGAAGATCATTAAACTTCGAACAGTCTAAAAAATGAAAGGGACAAAAATTTGTCCCTTTTTTATTTCATTGATTTTCAGTGCTTTAAATATTTTTCAACTAAATAGTAATACTAATTTTTGTATTTTTCTTGGATTTAAGAAACTAAACGAATAATTTACCTTCGTTTTAAAACTTAACACCAAAAACTTATGAAACCATTAACCAGAGCGGAAGAGGAGATTATGCAAATCCTCTGGGATATCGAGCGAGGATTCGTGAAAGATATTCTTCTTCCAATGCCAGAGCCAAAGCCGGCTTACAACACTGTATCGACGATCGTCAGAATCCTTGAAAGAAAAGGATTTGTAAGTCACAAATCTTATGGCAAAAGCCATGAGTATTTTCCAATCGTCTCTAAAGACGAGTACCGTACATTTATCATCAAGCGTATGCTTGAGGGATATTTCGACAGTTCTTTTGCAAAACTTACAAAGTTCTTCAAAGGTGAAGAGTCTTTGAACAACAAGAACTATCAATAAGATACGGCGAAATTTTGGGTAAGCATTTAAAAAAGGCTGTCAGAATTATCTGACAGCCTTTTTCTTTTTTATTGAACGTCTTTCAAAAGCTCCTCGACCGCTTTCTCCAGTTGCTGATCAAAGCCTTTGTCTATCTTTCCAGGCATATTTTTCACTTCAAATTGAGGCTTGGTTTCGTTATTTTCTAGCCATTCCCCAGCTTGGTTTTTAGCTGAAATTGGTACTACTCCCCATCTTACGCCATTTGGTAAACCTTCCCATCCGGCAAAAGAACAAGTCCCCGGGGTAGGCATACCTACTGTTTTACCGATTTCTAAATCAGTATATCCACAGGCGAAACAATGACCATCTGAATAATTAGCTTCATTAAACATCGCCAAGGTAGGCTTAGTCCAGCGAGCAGTGGGCTCATACCCTACTTCCTTAGCCTCCGTCGCATAAGTTAAAAAGCGCTCTCCAGTGAAAAACATCGCCAAATCAGCTACCAAGTCACCCCCACCATTGAAGCGAGTATCGACAATGACTCCCTCTGTATCATGATACTTACCCATCATTTCCTCATAAACATTTCTGTACGGACCGTCACTCATTCCAGGAATATGAACATAGCCCAACTTACCACCGCTTAGTTCAGCTACTTCTTCTTGGTTCTTCTTGACCCATCGTCTATAAAGCAAGCCATTTTCCTCACGAAGTGATATCGGCTTGATAGTCAGTTGCTGTGCATTTTGTCCATTGGCATCGGTCAATTCTATCAAGGTGAACTTATCAGCTTTGCGGTTGAGTAGCTTCGCAAAATCCATATCAGCTGAAATAGCGATCCCATCAATAGATCGAATGATCATTCCGGCACTCACATTCAGATCGGCTTTGTCCAAAGGACCTCCTGGTATGACCTCTGTGATTTTAATACCATCTCCCTCAAAGCCGTAATCCCAAAACACTCCCAATGAAGCTGTCTGATCAGGCATGGAAATACTTCTTGAATATCTTGCTCCAGCATGAGAGACATTGAGCTCGCCTAGCATTTCGGATAGCATTTCAGCAAATTCATAGTTATTCCCGATATGTGGCAAATATTTCTGGTAATCGACTTTGGTCTTTTCCCAATCCACTCCATGCATATCAGGTGTGTAGAAAATGCCCTGCGTCCGCTGCCATACGTGATCAAAAAGATGATCAAGCTCCGCAGTTCGGTCATAAGTCATCTCACCGCTTATTTTGATAGACTCTCGCTTCATAGAGCTAGGATTGATTTTAGAAATTGAGCCATTGCTAAGCAGGAAAAGGGCTTCTTGATCCTTGTCCCACATAAGGTTACCATAGCTGGCATCCAGCTTCAATTCCTGTTTGGTTTCCTTGGTTCGGATATTGGTCGACCAGAGGTTGTATCCTTTCTCAAATCGAGCCAGGTAATACAGTTTTTCTCCATCCTTGCTCAAAACCGCGTCTCCTAAGCTACTACTATGGATAGTCAGCCTAGCCTTTCGCTCTTCAATTCCTTCCCAGTCAAAATTGAGCGGACTTATTTCTTTTTTATCCTTGCTCTTATCCTCTTTCTCAGAATCTTTCTTTTCGCCGTCTTTCTTAGCTTTTTCCAGCTCTTTCATGAGTTTAAACTCATCTTCGCTCAGATTGAACTTATCCCAGGCACCTTTGTCAAAGAAAAGGGTGTAGACATCTCGCTCACTTCTGCCAGACGTAGCATAGCTTCTTAGACCATCTCTATTGGAGAACCAAAGCATTTGCTTTCCACCATTCACCCATACAGCACTTCCATCATCATAGCCATTCTTGGTAAGGTTGCGGAAAGGTTCTTTACCACTTGCATCCAAGAGAACTACCTCACCATTGACCATGGTTGGATTGTAAGAAGCAAGTAGCCATTTACTATCCGGACTCCAGGTGAAATACTGATCCCCATCACGCATGTGGTAGAGATCATCCGGAGAAAGCAGCATGACTTTTTCCTTTGATGCCAAATCCATGACCATAATAGATCGGCGATCCTCGACATAAGCTAATTTCTTTCCGTCGGGTGAAAGCTTGGGCAAGTAGGCATCTACTTCCAATTCCAACATCGGTGATTCCTTAATAAGCGTTGATGCAAAGAAAAATGGCTCTTCGCTCCGAACTTTCTCAGCTTTAAAAATCTGCCAACGGCCATCACGTTCACTTGAGTAAAGAATGGACTTTCCATCTGGAGCAAATTCTACAAAACGCTCTTGTTCGGCTGTTTCCGTAATGCGCTTGGTCAAGCTTCCATCCACAGCCGTCACAAATACCTCTCCCCGCGCTATGAAAGCAATCTCTTTTCCATCCGGTGAAAGACTCATTTCGCTTACTCCTCCGTTGATAGAAATAAAATTATCAGGATTAGTAATAGCTTGGGTAGCTAAGCTTATTTCAACTTTTTGCGGTGCTTCTCCTGACTTTAGCGTATAAAGTTCCCCATCAAAGCTAAAGCTCATCAGCCCATTTTTGGAAATCGTCAGAAAACGAACCGGAAAGCCCTTCAAATCAGTTAAAGCCTTTGAACTCGAAGGATCAGAAACCGACATGGAAAAGACATTGAAATCTCCATTCTGCTCACTCAGATAATAAATTTCTTCTTCATTCGGAGAGAATACGGGGTTTCTATCTTCGCCATAAAAAGTAGTCAACATCTGATGCGTGTCTGTATTCGCATCATACATCCAAATATCCCGGGCAATTCCAGACTCATGATGCTTTCTCCATTCATTTTCGCCGCCTTTTTTATCATGATAGATCATTTTTGATCCATCGGCATTATTCTGAACATACTCAGCCGGGATAGTCCAAATTTGATCCACTCTCCCGCCCGTCACAGGTACTTGGTAGAGCTCAGGTTGGGAACCAGTAGGATATTGTCTGTGAGACACGATATCCATTCGCTGTGCTCCGAAAATCACCTTTGATCCGTCAGCAGTAAAATCAAAAGGTATTTCATCATTTGAATGGAAAGTGAGCCTAGACGCGGGTCCACCGGAGGCACTCATGATGAATATGTCAAAATTACCATACCGATCCGATGCAAAAGCAAGCTGCTTTCCATCCTTGCTCCATACGGCTTTGTAGTCATGGGCTTCGTGAAAGGTCAGTTGTTTGGCTTCACCACCTGCACTAGGCACTAGGTATAGATCTCCCTTGTAGGTAAATACAATTTGACTACCATCGGGAGAAATGGCGGGATACCTCACCCACTTTGGATCATCTTGGCTCCAGGAGAAATGACAAATCAAGAATGTAAAAAGGACGAAGCTGAATTTCTTTATCATGAATTTGAATTTTTGAGGCTTGAAAGTAAGAAAAATTGCAATAGTATTGCAGAAAAGATATTTATTCAGCGCTTTTTGAAATTCCTGTGGTAGTTTTCTTTCCTTCCCTTAATGGATCGGCCTATATTTGCGGCTCAATTAGGAAAAGCTGCACATGAATTCATTTATAGAAGAACTACGCTGGAGAGGAATGCTCCAGGACATGACACCCGAAATCGAAGAGCATCTGAATAAAGGAATGGCTTCTGCCTATCTGGGATTTGACCCCACTGCAGATTCACTTCATATCGGGCATTTGGTAGGTGTTATGACGCTATTACACTTTCAGCGCGCAGGACATAAGCCATTTGCATTGGTCGGAGGTGCTACAGGAATGATCGGTGATCCTTCCTTCAAGTCAGCCGAGCGAAATCTTCTAGACAAAGAGACTTTAGATTATAATGTCAAGTCTATCCAAAATCAGCTGGCTAAATTCCTTGACTTCAGCAGTGGCACCGAAAACAAAGCCGAACTAGTCAATAATTACGACTGGATGTCAAAATTCTCCTTTCTTGAGTTTATCCGAGATGTAGGAAAACACATCACTGTTAACTATATGATGGCAAAGGATAGTGTCAAAAGAAGACTAGAGGACGGAAATGGCCTGTCCTTCACGGAGTTTTCTTACCAGCTTATTCAAGGCTATGATTTTTACCATCTATGGAAAAACAACAATTGCACCGTGCAGCTCGGCGGTTCGGATCAATGGGGAAATATCGTCACCGGTACCGAGCTCATCCGAAGAATGGGTGGAGGATCAGCCTATGCATTGACGGTTCCTCTTATCACCAAAGCGGACGGAAGTAAATTTGGAAAGACTGAAAGCGGTTCGGTATGGCTGGATTCGGAAAAAACATCTCCTTATGCATTCTACCAGTTTTGGATGAATGTATCAGACGAAGATGCTTCCAAATACATTCGAATCTTCACCGTCTTAAACCAAAAAACAATAGAAGACCTCGAAAAAGCGCATCAAGAAGCTCCTCACCTTCGATTGCTTCAGCAAGAAATCGCCAAGCAGGTCACTACCATGGTGCATAGCGAGGAAGAATATGAGCTTGCAGTCAAAGCTTCGCAAATACTTTTTGGGAAATCCTCTACGGAAGATTTATCCAAATTAGACGAGAGAACCTTCCTACAGGTATTTGAAGGGGTTCCACAAGTAGAGATTTCCAAGGCTGAATTTGAGCGGCTGGAGTCAAACTTGGATCTTTTTGGCGAAATGACGCAAGGGGTGATCTTTGGCTCGAAGGGTGAAGCCCGCAAGCTCATCCAAGGCGGTGGCCTTAGTATCAACAAGGAAAAAATTTCCGATCCCAATGGAAAGTTTGAATCGAAGCTTTTGCAGGGAAAATATCTTTTGGTCCAAAAAGGCAAAAAGAATTACTTCATCGTCAAAGTAGAGGCCTGATAGTTTGATAAAAAATGGTCAAAATTAAATTTTGGCCATTTTTTGTCTTTTTCTTTTTACTGCTCTTCTGTTTTTTGACCCAGGTTTAATAAATTCACTTTTGAATTCCATTTTAGCTCAAGCAATCCATGCCTAAAGAAAAGAATAAAGAAAAACTCATTTTGGATGCCGCCATCCGACTCTTCACTTCCAAGGGTTATCAGGCTACCAGAATGAGTGATATTTCCCAAGAGGTAGGAATGAGCAAAGGCCTCACCTACTTTTATTATAAAAATAAGGAAGATCTTTTCATGGCTTTGACCAAGAAGGCCTTTGATCAGTTTAAGGATGAATTTCGGGAAGTTTATTTGAGCAAAGGAAAAACCGGATTGGAAAAAATCACCGATTTGGTCATCCGAGTGGTAGACTTTGCCAGCAAAAATCAAATCCTCTACGATGCCATTATCAATTTTATGGATTTGGTCAAAAAGTACAATCAGGAAGAGAGCAGAAAAGAAATTGATCCGCTAATCCTAGAAAGTCAGCACTTCCAAAAACTCCTGGAAATCCACCATGAGCCAGCCAAATTTGGCGTGATGATGGTCAGTCAGGGAATCAAAGATGGTAGTATCCGACCGGAACTCCAGCCTGAGATCACTTTTTACACGATTTGGAGTATGATCATCGGTTTTGAAAAAATGCTCGGCCCGGTAGGTTATGATGGAAAAGAAATAAAAATCAATCCTGAGAGTTTGCAACCGGGATTCCTCAAACTCCTGCAGGATATGCTGAAAGGAACCATACAGGCAAGTAAGCCTGCCACAGTTCAAACCAGTCTATTTTAAATAAAAGCCCTTAGCAAATTTGCTACAGACTCAAAAAATAAAAAAGGCTATCAGATCGATAGCCTTTTTCCATTTATTCCTGTGAGTAATCTTAATGAACGTTACCCATCATTTTTCGAATCATCGGTCTCAGAATGAATAGCAAGGCCGCAGAACCAATCACTGTATAAACGATCAACATGTACTGATCCGGCATTTGAGCCAAAGCCTCTTCGGTACCACCACTCGCTTCACCTGCAATCAATCCTGCAAAGAGGTTTCCTAGTGAAACTGACAGGAACCAGATTCCCATCATTTGACCTCCATAGCCTTTTGGAGCTAGTTTGGTTACCAAACTCAAACCAACCGGTGAAAGTGCCAGCTCACCGAATGTGTGAAGCATATAAGTGAATATCAGCCAGGTAGGTGCTGCTAGCTCACCAGAAGCTGCGATTTTGGCGGCGAAATACATCACTAAAAAGCCCATACCCAACATAAATAAGCCAAGGGTGAATTTCATTGGAGAACTAGGCTCAAGATTTCTTCTTCCCAACCATACCCATAGACCACCAAAGATCGGCGCGAAAATGATGATGAACATGGAATTGATCGATTGGAAATAGCCTGTTGGAATCTCAAAACCAAGAACCGAACGATCTGTAAATCGCTCTGCGAAAAGATTCAAGGTAGACCCAGCCTGTTCGAAGCCTGACCAAAACATCGCAGAGAATAAAAATAGAATGGCAATTACCCCAACTTTATTTCTATCAGACTTGTCTAAGCCACCGAACAGAATCACATAGCCCAGGTATGCAAAAGCAACCAAGGCAATGATAGTACCAGATGCCCCTGCAATAGCTACCACATCGATAGGAACGATGCCAGTAAACATAATTCCTATCAGTCCAACCAAGACAATACCTATCCAGGTAACTGCTGATTTCAATTTATTTTGCTTGGCCTGCTCAAAGTCATCTGACACAATTGGCGCATCCCCGTACCCTTCTAGAGAGCTACCTGTCAATTTGTATTGAATCAATCCAAGCACCATTCCAAATCCAGCTAAGCCAAAACCAAGGTGCCAATCGTATTCTGCTAAGGTGCTACAAGCAATTGGAGCAATCAGAGCACCAAGATTGATTCCCATGTAAAAGATTGAAAATCCTGCATCTCGCTTTGAGCTTCCTTCTGGGTAAAGCTGGCCTACGATCGAGCTGATATTCGGCTTTAAAAGTCCAGTACCGAATACGATCAGAATGAGTCCAAGAAAGAATGAAGTGGTATCGAGCGTACTTAATGCTGTCTTAGAAGCATAATCACCCGATGAAAAGATGCCTGGTAGAGCCATCGTAAAGTGCCCCATTGCGATGATGATACCACCGTACCAAACTGATTTTTTTAGACCGAAAAGCCTATCAGCCAGCCATCCTCCCGGCAGTGCCAAAAGATAGACTCCCATAGTATAAAGTCCATAGATGGCTCCTGAAGTTTTGTCATCGAAGCCAAGTCCTCCTTCGGTGATAGCCGCCGTCATAAATAAAATCAACAGTGCCCGCATTCCGTAGTAGCTAAATCGCTCCCACATTTCGGTAAAAAAGAGCGTCATCAGCCCTTTTGGATGGCCAAAAATGGATGGCCCTTCGAATTCCGGATTATTAGGTGTTTCCAAGGATAATTTCTTTTGGTTGGATAGATTTTTACAATGATAAGAGAATTCTGGACTTCGTTCCAAAAAAAGCTTTCCTCAGAATAATAAATTTCACTTCAAACTATGACAAAAGTCAGCGAACAAATTGCTTTAATACTACATTTTTGAAAGGTCACCAAATAATTTATTGAAAATCTTTCGTAATCGATTGAATGATCAAAAAAAGCAGATTTTTTGATTTTCTATCGGCTATTTTTATTTAATTTTGACCAAGATATTTTCAGAATATAAACCCAAATTTTATGCAGGATTTAGCGCTGGATGCCCAGACTTCTCCTTTGGATTTTCTAGATCTCCACACGACTGGAAAAATCCACTACAACCTTCCACCTGCCGAACTTGTAGAGCACGCATTGGCAAGGAATGAAGGATCACTCACCTCAACCGGGGCCTTGATGGCGGACACGGGAAAATTTACCGGAAGATCTCCCAAGGATCGCTACATCGTCAAGGATGGTAAGACTGCCGACTCGGTCTGGTGGGGAGACATCAATATTCCTTTTGAGGAAGAAAAGTTTGATCAGTTGCTTGAAAAGATGAAGCAATTTCTAGCAGACAAAGATCTTTTTGTAAGAGATGCCTATGCTGGTGCTGATCCAGAGTACCGATTAAATATCCGAGTTGTAAATACTTGGGCATGGCACAATCTCTTCTGCAACAATATGTTTTTGAGACCGAGTGCTGAAGAATTAGAAAACTTTAAAAACGACTTTACGATCATCTGCGCTCCAGGCTTTCAAGCGGACCCAGAGGTAGATGGTACCAAAAGCTCCAATTTTGCGATTTTGAATCTAAGCAAACGGATGATTCTGATTGGAGGGACAGGATATGCAGGAGAAATGAAAAAAGGTATTTTCTCCGTATTAAATTATCTCCTACCTCATGAGCATCAGACGCTCTCTATGCACTGCTCTGCCAATGTGGGAAAAGACGATGACACGGCTATTTTCTTTGGCCTCTCTGGAACAGGAAAGACCACCCTATCCGCAGATCCAAATCGATCTTTGATTGGTGATGATGAGCACGGATGGACTGAGAATGGCGTTTTCAATTTTGAAGGTGGCTGTTACGCTAAAGTCATTGACTTGACTAGGGAAAAAGAACCTGAGATTTGGGATGCGATCAGATTCGGTTCTATTGTAGAAAACACCCGTTTTAAGGCAAGCTCAAGAGAAGTGGATTTTGCAAATAAGTCTGTTACTGAAAATACCCGTACAGCTTATCCCATCAATTTTATTCCAAATGCAAAGGAGCCGTCTATAGCTCCTGTACCGAAGAATATCTTTTTCTTGACTGCAGATGCCTTTGGAGTGATTCCTCCTATTTCCAGATTGAACAAAAGTCAGGCGATGTATCATTTTATTTCAGGATACACGGCAAAGGTAGCGGGGACTGAAATGGGAATTACTGAGCCAAAATTGACATTTTCTGCTTGTTTTGGAGCGGCATTCTTACCGCTACACCCCACAGCTTATGCTACGCTATTTGGCGAAAAAATGGAAAAGTACCAGACTAATGTTTGGCTAATCAATACTGGCTGGACTGGAGGCCCTTATGGAGTTGGCTCTAGGATGAAGCTAAGTTACACACGTGCGATGATCACTGCAGCTTTGGAAGGAAAGCTTGATTCAGTGGAGTTTAAGTCCCACCGATATTTTGGATTTGATGTTCCACAAACTTGTCCAGAAGTACCTAGTGAAGTCCTCAATCCGCGGAAAACTTGGAAAAACCCTGAGGATTATGATCTCCAAGCTTCAAAGCTAGCCAAGTCCTTTATCGAAAATTTCGAACAATTTGAAGACTATGCCTCCGAGGATATTCTCAAAGGGGCTCCAAACTTCTAAAACATTCAATAACCCAAATGTGACCGAAGCCCGCATCATTTTGAGCGGGCTTTTTCTATAGATTATTAATTTTTATGCTACGAATTAATATTCTACGTTTATTTTTATGCCATTAATTATTAGAAAAATGAAAACAGCAGAGATTATTACGGAGAAAGGAACCATGAAAGTGGAATTTTTCGAGAAGGATGCCCCTAACACTGTCAAAAATTTTGTGGATTTATCCGAAAAAGGATTCTACGATGGACTTACTTTCCATCGGGTAATTCCCAATTTTGTGATCCAGGGAGGTTGTCCTGAAGGTACAGGAAGAGGAGGACCGGGCTATCAGATTGATTGTGAGTTGAAAGGAGACAATCAATATCATGACCGAGGAGTACTTTCCATGGCCCACGCTGGAAGAAATACGGGAGGTTCCCAGTTTTTCATTTGTCATAGTCGAGATAATACCTCACATCTAGATCGAAATCACACCTGCTTTGGAAAAGTAACAGAGGGCTTGGATGTCATAGACGATATTCGAGCTGGTGATAAAATTGAAAAAATCATTATCCACCAAGATTAAATTTTAAATCCCCATTATTGGGGATTTTTTTATGTCATCGTTTTCCAAATAAGCAAATATCCATTTGGAGAATTATCAAACACTAGCCTTATGGATTGCCAATTATTCTAAAACACTATAACCAAATGCCTCAGGTAAGCAATTTGGAATAAAATTTGGAACAGCGGAGGCTATGCGCATATATTTCCACCAAAAACTAACTTTCTTTGTATTTTTAGTATCATTGATCAGCTTTTCACACGCTACCAAGGCTCAACGATATGGCACCGCACTAGGCCTTCGTGTAGGAAATTCAGACCTTAGCCGAACGGTGGGACTAACTTTTGAGCAACGAATTCAAAAGCGTATTTCAGCAGAATTGATTCTTCAGTCAGACTTCTCGAGAAACACCACTTTTTCTGCTTTGGCAAAATTCCATAGGCCCATTATTTCAAAGCGGTTCAATTACTATCTGGGTGCAGGACCAGCCATTGGAAATGAGGAAAGCTTTCGAAAAATACCCGAAACACGGCAGATCGTGCACTCATACGGTAACTCAACTTTTGGACTTGATATGATTGCAGGATTGGAATTGACCGTAGCGAATGCAGTGATTTCACTTGATTACAAACCAAACATCAATATTGCCGGACGGGAAGAGTTTTTTAGAGGTCAAGTCGGGATATCAGCCAGAACCGTATTGGTAAAGAGCAAAGAACAAAAAAAACGGGCAAAGCGGCGTCAAAAAGCCAAAAAGGCAAATAGCTCAGAAAAAAATAGCTTTTGGGAAAAATTGAAGATTGGACCGGCTTACTAATTTCCTTTCAAATTCTCCAAATACATTTTCTCATGAAGATCTGATCGCTTCACAATACTGCGATACCACTTTAGCCTAAGCAAGTTTTTTTCATCCTCCTTTAGGTGAAAATCCGGAATATCAAGCTTCTGCGTTTTCTGAATCAGATCGAAAAGAAAAATGGACGCTGAAACAGAAATATTGAAGCTTTCTGTAAAGCCTAGCATGGGAATATGAATCAATCCATCGACTTTTCCCTGAACTTCTGAAGAGATTCCTTCATGCTCATTTCCAAAAACCAAAGCAATTTTCTCATCGGCCTTTAATTCCGAAATCGGAATTGAATTTGCATTAGGGCTTGTACCAAGGATCTTATAACCCTGACCCCGAAGTTGATCAAAACACATGTCCACCGAAGAGCCTTCAGGATTATAGTATTTATGCAAATCCACCCACTGAGATGCCCCTCTGGTTACATACGGATTGATTTTGTAAGCATTGGTCTTCTCAATGACATGCAAATCTTGGATACCAAAGCAGTCACAGGTTCTAATTACAGCACTGGCATTATGAGGTTTGTAGATATCTTCCAGGACGACGGTAAAATGGCGGGTGCGCTTGCCAAGAACCTCCTCGATTACCTTTTTCTTATGATCAGTAACATACTGTCCCAAGTAATCGAGAAGCCCCTTATCAAAATCCGATTCAATATCACCCATGGATGTGCATTTATTGCATCAAAACAAGCCTAATTGCTCTTCGTCACTATCCTTTTTGGGTGAAAGATCCACCGTACTTCCAATCTCTATCTCGTCGGAATCTTCATCCTTTCCTTCCTCCTTTAAGGATTGCTTTTCTTCTTTCTTCTGAGCAATTAACTCCAAGCTTTTTATCGGGTAAGAACTCAATTTATTACCCATAGCCTTCCAGCCCTTCACATCAATGATCATATCCAAGTCGTAGACTTGTTCTTCTTCTTCCTTTCCTTTTGTGACAATAGCTTTCACTTGAGGCTGTTTTTCGGAAGAGATCAACTTAAGAGCTGAAGAACGATGATCCGTGATGAAATTAAATTTCTTATTCAGCGTAGTTGTTTCAATTTGGAATCGCTTGACGAAATAATTTTTGCTCCCGCCATCATAATAGACAGCAGATAGGACCTTCTCGGGGTCAAATTTTTCGATCAGCAATACATCATTTGGCTCATAGCGATTAGTCAGTTCAAAATTTGTCAACTCGTAATCACCTGATTTATAGCAAACCAAAATCCGATCCTCTCCTAAGAAATTACCGATCAAATTACCTCGTTCATCAGTATTCAAACGACCAACAACCGGGTCGTAATAGATATCCAAACCACCAAGCGTGGAGACCCCTTCCATCTTCAGCTGAACTTTACGGACTGGATACCTTGTCAAGATATTACCCCCTGCTCCTCTTCCCTTGATGTCAAGATCAGCAAAATCAAAGTCAAAAACCTTAACCCTAGCCTTGGCACCCTGAGTCAGATAAACTGTGACAATTTCGGCTTCTCCATTCGGATTGGCTGTCAGATATAGGGTTTTGGATCCTTTTGTACCCTTGGTCAAATCGTATTCTCGATCTCGGGTGACACCGCCAGGTTGGAAGCGCTTAACCATCGCTCTCCCTGAGGCTCCGTCCAGATAAATCAAGTTAAAGGTGAGTCGATCATCTGTTTTTCGATAGATTCCAACATGAAGGATGTCTTTTCCCATGAAGACTTTATCCTGAATTTTGGAAACCATCATTTTCCCATCCCGGCGGATTACGATGATGTCATCCAAGTCAGAACAATCGCAAACAAATTCTTCTTTTTTTAGACCTGAGCCAACAAATCCATCTTTGCGATTGACATAGAGCTTGGCATTGTTTGCAGCTACTACAGTCGCCTGAATGGTGTCAAAGGCACGAATTTCAGTCTTTCGCTCCCTTCCTTTCCCGTACTTTTCCAGTAATCGCTCATAGTATTTGATCGAATAGTCTGTGAGGTGTCTAAGGTTGTGATTGACTTCTTTCAATTCATCCTGCAGCCGCTTCATCAACTCATCTGCCTTGAAGGAATCGTATTTGGAGATTCGCTTGATCTTGATTTCGGTCAATCGAACCAAATCTTCTTGGGTAATATCCCGATAGAAATCGGGCTTATAGGGATCCAAGCCCTTATCAATAGCCTGCAAGACCTCATCCCAAGTAGTACACTCTTCTATGTCTCGATAGATCCTGTTTTCGATGAAGATTTTTTCCAAAGAGGAAAAGAGCAGTTTCTCCATCAACTCCCCTTTTCGGATTTCTAATTCCTGCTTGAGAAGCTTCTTGGTCTGCTTGGTATTGTATTCCAGAATTTCATTGACTGTAATGAAAACCGGCTTTTCATTGACAATGACACAGGCGTTTGGAGAGATGGAGACTTCACAGTCCGTGAAGGCATACAAAGCATCGATGGTCACATCAGGAGAAACTCCCGGTGCAAGATGAATCTGTATCTCTACATCTTTGGCCGTATTGTCTACAACTTTCTTGATTTTGATCTTTCCTTTATCATTGGCTTTCAGGATAGAATCAATCAAAGAATCAGTAGTCGTTCCAAATGGTATTTCCTTAATTGCCAGTGTTTTGGAATCTTCCTCTTCAATTCTTGCTCGAACTTTTACTTTACCGCCTCGAAGACCTCCGTTGTATTCTGAAAAATCCGCCAAACCACCAGTCAGAAAGTCCGGAAGTACGTTTGTGGTATTGCCTTTCAAAATTTCTATGGAACCTTCAATTAATTCTCTGAAGTTGTGCGGTAAAATCTTGGTAGATAAACCTACGGCAATTCCTTCCACCCCCTGTGCTAGAAGCAATGGGAATTTGACAGGCAAAGTAACGGGCTCCCGCTTTCTTCCATCATAGGATAATTGCCAATCGGTCGTCTGTGGATTAAAAACTACTTCAAGAGCAAACTTGGAAAGCCTGGCTTCAATGTATCTGGCCGCTGCAGCGGAGTCACCGGTGCGGATATCTCCCCAGTTACCCTGGGTTTCGATGAGCAGGTCTTTTTGTCCCAAATTGACGATGGCATCACCAATCGAAGCATCACCATGGGGGTGATACTGCATGGATTGACCGATGATATTGGCGACTTTATTGAAACGCCCATCATCCATTTCCTTCATGGCATGGAGAATTCGGCGCTGAACGGGCTTTAGACCATCCTCAATGGCTGGAACTGCCCGCTCCAGAATGACATAGGAAGCATAGTCCAAAAACCAATCCTTATACATGCCTGTAACAGGCACGGAATTGTGTAGGCTATCATCCGTCTCTTCTGGTTTATTTGTTTCTTCGCTCATGTATTAATGTTTATTTGGAGGGGATTTTTCAACCCTTTTCTTTTGCTCTTGCCAACATAGAAAGCCTTGATTGCATTTTTTATGCAATAATCGAAGTATTTCACTATATCGGCACTCAGGCTGCTTCCTCCTCTTCTACTTCTTCATTATTTTTTGGGTCATCAAGGGCAAGGTCTTTTTCGATCTTGAGATTCTTGATGATGAAGTTTTGCCGGTCAGGCGTGTTTTTTCCCATATAGAAACCTAACAGATCCCCGATCTTGGTATCCTTCTTCAGAATGATGGGCTCGAGCCGAATATCTTCCCCTATAAAAGTCCCAAACTCCTCCGGAGAGATTTCTCCCAATCCCTTAAAACGGGTGATTTCCGGCTTATTTCCGAGTTTATGAATGGCACGCTGTCGCTCTTCATCTGAATAGCAATAGATCGTTTCCTTCTTGTTTCTTACACGAAAAAGTGGGGTATCCAAGATAAAGAGGTGCCCATTCTTCACCAAATCCGGGAAAAATTGCAAGAAATAGGTCATGATCAGCAGACGGATATGCATTCCGTCTACATCGGCATCGGTAGCAATGACGATTTTTCGGTACCGAAGCCCTTCGATTCCATCCTCAATATTCAAAGCATGCTGCAGCAGATTAAATTCCTCATTTTCATACACCACTTTTTTGGTCATGCCATAACAGTTGAGTGGCTTTCCTCTCAATGAAAAAACAGCCTGCGTCTGGACATCCCTGGATTTGGTAATAGAACCCGAGGCAGAATCTCCCTCGGTAATAAAGAGCATCGTGTTGTTTTTCTTATCCTCATCTGCCTTGGGATCATCATAATGTACCCGACAATCCCGAAGCTTTTTATTGTGAAGATTCGCTTTCTTGGCTCGTTCATTTGCCAACTTCTTAATCCCTGAAATCTCCTTTCGCTCCCGTTCTGATTGTAGAATTCGCTTTAACAAGGCATCAGCTACCGCTTGGTTTTTGTGGAGATAATTGTCCAGTTCGGTTTTCACGAAGTCATTGACAAAAGTTCGAAGAGTCGGTCCATCCGGCCCCACAGACTGTGAACCCAACTTTGTCTTGGTTTGAGACTCAAATACGGGTTCCTGCACTCGTACGGCTATCGATGCCACGACGCTTTGTCTGATATCGGAAGCATCATAGTCTTTCTTGTAAAATTCCCTAATGGTCTTTACGATGGCTTCTCTAAACGCAGCAAGGTGAGTTCCTCCTTGAGTGGTAAATTGACCATTGACGAAGGAATAATACTCCTCTCCATATTGATTGGAATGAGTCATGGCCATTTCTATGTCATTTCCTTTCAGATGAATGATCGGATAGCGGATCGCTTCCTCATCCACCTTATTGGCCAAAAGATCATACAATCCCTTGTCAGAAAAGTACTTCTTTCCATTGAAATTAATCGTCAGACCTGCATTCAGGTAGGCATAATTCCAAATTTGATTTTCAAGGTATTCCGGGATGAAATGATAGTTTTTGAAGACTGTTGGATCTGGAGAGAAAATGATTTTTGTACCATTTCGATCCGAGGATTTCTCCACTTTTCGGTCTTCCTTGAGTACACCCTTTTCAAATTCGGCAACTTTCGTCTCTCCATCTCTGTAGGATTGAACTTTAAAGTACTCAGAAAGTGCATTGACAGCTTTGGTACCGACTCCATTCAAACCCACGGACTTTTGAAAGGCCCCTGAGTCATACTTTCCACCAGTATTGATTTTAGACACACAGTCAATGACCTTCCCAAGCGGAATTCCACGACCATAGTCTCTGACCTCTACTTTATGCTCAGAAATTTTGACATCGATCGTTCGCCCATATCCCATCATGTGCTCATCGATAGAGTTGTCCAAAACCTCTTTGACCAACACGTAAATCCCATCATCTTGGGCACTTCCATCACCCAATTTACCGATATACATACCCGGTCGCAATCGGATATGCTCTCTCCAATCAAGGGATTTGATACTATCTTCGTTGTATTTTACTTGGTCTGCCATAGTATATTTTAGTACTCTGAAGGGTTTTGAAGTTTTTTGGTTTTACCCACAAAAAGCAAAAAAAGTGCAATTATCCAGATAAGGAGTAATGCAGGTATAAGGTAAAAGAAAACGCTGAATTGATCTGCCGTGATCTCTTGCTGATTATTGATAGAGTGGGTATAAAACACCATCATTCCTAAGCTGAGATTCAACACTCCACCAAAGGAATAAAACCAAGTAAGCAAGTAATCCCGAAATGGGTCACCGATTGGGAAGAGACGATGAAGTTTTTTCCATGATTTGGTTTCCAGGAGTTTTGGTGGCAAAAGCGAAATCAGGTTGAAAATCACAAAGAGACTAATCATCCCATAGAAATAAGTGCCTTTAGGCCATCGGTCTTCGGCGTCTAGCTGAAAAAAAACTTGCTCTGGTAAAGCTGAGTAGAAATAAAGAAGGAAAAAGAGGAATATAACAATACTGAAGTAATAGAATGCCTTTCCGAATCTATAATACATGTGAAGCGATTTTAAGCTGCTAATATAAAGTATTTGCCCAAACCGACGGCTTATTACCTCAGGCAAAAGAATGACAAAAACTGTCATAACTTTCCAAAAGTTTGAAATTCAGTTTAATCGAAAAACCAAGTGAGCAAACAATTTTACCTGGCATCGATTCTTAATCCCAAAATAGATTCGTTTCAAATAAATCTAATTTTAGGACCTTCTTCAGTGAATAAGCCATTACATTTGCAATCCATGAAAACACGCCTTTTATCACCCATCGTTTTTGCCCTGATATTTTCTTTGAGCTTAGCATCCTGCAGCCAAAAATTAGATACCGAAGGACTGAATATCGAAAACTGGAAAGAAGACAGATACGGATGCAAAGGACTTCGAATCCAAGATATTGGGGAGCTGGAAAGAATAAAAAATAATTTTTTGGGAGCCAGTAATCAGGCTTTGATCAAGACCTTTGGGAGACCGGATCGAGTAGAGCTCGTCGATAAAAGTCAGAGCTTTTTCTTCTATTTCCTCGAGGCTAGTCCTGAAAATTGTGAAGGTGTGGAAAGCGAAAAAGAACCCCTGAAGGTTCTTTTCCGAATGAATGCTATATCCAAAGTCTCCGAAATTACAATCACAGACCTGAACCCATAAAACAAAGTGCTGCAGCACCCAAGGTACCGGCATTGTTTTCTAGTGTAGCTTTTTTGAGCTTCAAATCTTTGTTATAGTACTGTGTCAAATATTGACGAATGGTACGCTCCAAGGCTGGCATCATAAACTCCAAACCAGCAGAAATTCCCCCTCCGAAGTAAACTTCCGTTACATCCAAAATTCGGACAGTCGATACGATGGATTGTCCTAGGATCTCGCCTACTTCTTCGAATACCATCAATGAGACCTCATTCCCCTCGCGTGCAGTATCCACTAGCAAATGTGATCCCAAGGTAGCTCCCTTGAGCCTTCCTGCCTTATCAGGAAATGCATCTATCATTCGAGATAAAATATCCAAGATGCCTTTTCTTCCGATCAGAGTTTCCAATCGCGCATTTCCTCTGGAAAGCATATGACCCATCTCGAGGGCATTACCTCTCGAACCTTTAAAAACCTCACCGTCAATCACATAAGCACTTCCAATTCCAGTGCCCATTGTAATGAAAAGGAAATTATCAGAGGGATCATCTTTGCCATAATAGAATTCTCCGATAGCAGCTGCTGCGGCATCATTCTCCAGAAAAAATTCTTTGTCCGGATATTTTGCTTCGAGGCTTTCCTTGAGTTTGAATTGATTCAGGGCCGGAATAGCGGGAATCTCCAAAGGGGTAGTCCGATCCTTTGAAATTAATCCCGGAAGACCAATCCCCACTTTTTCTACCTGCGGATATTTTCGAAAATATTTCCCCAATCCTTCTGTGAATGCTTCTCCAAATCCATCAGGATGTTCTCTGAATGGTTGCGTTTCTTCTTTATCAAAATCAAGGATTTCACCACTCTTATTTACCAATCCGATTTTAAGATGGGTTCCTCCCACGTCCACTCCCAAAAAGTGTGTTTCTGTTGTAGCCATTGAGTTATTTATAGGTTTGATTGTCAAAAAAGCCAAAATTTCGGCTTACTTCCTATACTCTTTCTCTATCTGGCGGAAAATTTTATGTACCGCCGGACAGATGAGTGTGTTTTTCAGACTCAAGTTAAGAATCCCTGCCATATTTTTTCGATTGGTATGCGGATATTCCCTGCACGCCTTCGGTCTGTCCTCGTAAACTAGGCACTTATTGTCCACGCCCAAAAATGGACAAGGTGAGGAATGAAGCACAAAATCGCCTTCTTCGTCGCGCTGAAGGTATTCGTCGATAAATTGACTTGGCTTCATCCGGAAAACTTTGGCGATGCGATCAATATCTGTCTGAAGAAAAATCGGACTGGTAGTCTTACAGCAATTAGCGCAGTCCAAACAGTCGATTTCTTGAAAAACCTCCTCATGATTTTCCGCAAAGCGCAAATCCAAATCCTTGGGCTTTAGCCTTCTGAGCCGGTCTTTTAGCTTTTTGTTAGTGGGAAAATCAGATTGACTTTCCTGTCGAAAAGTCTCAAGGTCTATCACTGCTTCGAATCATTTAGCTTGATGCCATCCTCCAAGATCACAATTTCTTTCGCCTTGTAAAGCTGTCCGATACATTGTTTGAAATGCTTTTTACTCATGCCGAGCACTTCTTTGATATCCTCTGGATCGGATTTGTCATGAAGTGGCAAAAATTCCCTTTCTCTTAATACATACAGAATTTTTTCAGCTCCTTCCTCGTATTTGGCCCTGCCAATAGGCTGAAGCTGAAGATCAATTTTACCATCATCCCGCTGCTTCTTCACAAAAAGCCGACGGCGCTCACCAAGCCTTAAAGGTTGAAAAACCTCATTTCCAAAGATCAGCCCTTCATACCTGCCTTCGAGCAAAACCTTGTAGCCTAAATCTGTCTTTTCAAAAATCAACCCAGACACCTCTTGGCCAGGTTCGTAATCCTTGGGTGCGGGATAAATAAAATCCCGGTATTTACTACTACCTATCAGTCTATTGGTGCGATGGTCTGCACAGACCCGAATGAGATATTTCTCTCCGGGACTCATATTTTTCCCCATTTCAGATTTGGGTACAAAAAGATCCTTGGGCAATCCCCAATCCACGAAAGCCCCAAAGGAGGTTAACTCCTTCACTTCCATCACTGCCCACTCATCCAAACAAGCCTTGGGAACGTCGGTGACTGCAACTGGCCTATCTTCACTATCCGTGTAAATAAAAACTGACAAGACATCCCCTTCTCGCTCATTACCAGTTAGATAACGATTAGGAACCAAAACTTCCTCGCCGGATTCGGTAGCCACATAGGCACCTGAATCAGTGAATCTATTGATGGGTAATAAACTGATTTTTCCAAGTTCATTCATGCCTCAAAGGTACGAGATAAATTAGAGACGAGAACTTAAATCATGACAAACAAAGTCAGATAAGCGAAGGTTAAAAATTGGAAAAGCTCCAATTCAGCGGTAGCTTTGAACCCTCGATTCGAAAAGAATTAAACCCAAATTAACGTAAACTAACATCTAATATTTATGCAAAACATAACTGTGATCGGTTCTGGTACCATGGGAAATGGCATCGCCCATGTTTTTGCCCAGCAGGGCTTTCAGGTATCTTTAGTAGATCTGAAAGAGGATTTTTTACAAAAAGCGGTATCCACGATCAGTAAAAATATGGATCGTCAGGTAGCAAAAGGAAAACTCAGCGAAGAGGACAAAACTGCTGCGCTTTCCAGAATTAGCACCTTCACAGACTTGAAGTCAGGAGTTTCTTCGGCAGATTTGGTCATTGAGGCAGCTACCGAAAACTTAAGCATCAAGCTTGACCTGTTTCGACAGCTGGACGAGTTGACTCCCAAGTCAGCAATTTTGGCTACCAATACCTCCTCTATCTCCATCACCAAAATCGCAGCTGTCACCCAGCGGGCCGGTCAAGTGATCGGAATGCACTTTATGAACCCTGTGCCTGTGATGAAACTCGTTGAGGTAATCAGAGGCTATGCTACTTCGGATGAGGTTACGAACGACATCATGGAGCTTTCCAAAAAGCTGGGGAAAGTCCCCGTAGAGGTGAATGATTATCCAGGTTTTGTAGCCAACCGTATTTTGATGCCTATGATCAATGAGGCCATTTATTCCCTTTACGAAGGGGTAGCTGGAGTGGAAGAGATCGATACGGTCATGAAATTGGGAATGGCGCATCCTATGGGACCATTGCAATTAGCGGACTTTATTGGCTTGGATGTTTGTCTTTCTATCCTGAGAGTACTTCATGATGGTTTTGGCAATCCTAAATATGCCCCTTGCCCGCTTTTGATCAATATGGTAGAAGCTGGATACAAGGGTGTCAAGTCAGGAGAAGGATTCTATCAGTACACAGCCGGCACCAAAGATTTGGTTGTAGCATCAAGATTTAGCAAGTAATTTCTATTAAAAATATGCATTTAGCAGTATCCGGAAATATCGGTAGCGGGAAGACTACGCTCACAGAAAAGCTGGCCAAACACTACGGTTGGAAGGCTGAGTTCGAAGCGGTCGATAACAATCCATACCTTCCTGACTTCTATGAAGACATGAAGCGTTGGGCATTTCATCTTCAGGTTTATTTTTTGAATTCCCGTTACAATCAGATCAGAAAGATCCAAGACAATAAGGAGAACACCATCCAAGATCGGACGATCTACGAGGATGCCTACATATTTGCAGCGAATCTGTACAAAAGCAATTTACTGACGGAACGGGATTACTGGAACTACAGAAGTTTGTTTGACTCCATGATTCAGCATGTGAAAGCTCCGGACTTGCTTATCTACCTCAAGGCTGACATCCCAAAACTGGTAGGCCAAATCGAAAAGCGGGGAAGAACTTATGAGACAGCCATGCGAATCGATTACCTCAAAAACCTCAATCAGCATTACGAAGATTGGATAGAAAACTATCAAGAAGGAAAACTGCTGATTATAGATGTGAATAATTTAGACTTTGTCGAGCGATCAGAGGACTTTTCCTTTATCGTCGAAAAAATAGAAAGGGAGATGTTTGGGCTATTTGCCTAAGTAGGGCCAGCTGAAAAACGCATGGATAAGCTAAAAGCTATCATTCCAAATGGTAAGCTTATGCTTATACCAAACAGTTTTTCTACAAGTCCAAAGTTATTGCCAATAAAAATCTGTTTTCTGTTCCAAAAAATCTCAACATTGAGATTTTTAAGCTGGCCTCAGGCATAGCATCTTCTGCGTGAGTCTTCGCTTGAAGTATAGGCATACATCTACGCTTGACAGCCTTGAATCTGCCATGCCTGAGACTTTTTCAGCAGTCCCTCATATCACCCCATTTTTCTAATTAACCAATTGAAAATCATCTCTTTTTGTTCATCCTTTGGATTGATCAATAGCTGATCCAATCGCTTCAAAGAACCCCCTGTCATCAAGGTCTCAAAGGGGCAAAGACGAATCAACTTATACCCATGATGCCGTGTGAGTAAATCAATTTGGGCATCATTGTAGGCTTGAAGCTTCCACCCTGTAGAACCATTTCCCGAAAAATCACCTGGCTCACTGGAAGGACCAAATAATCGCTGGGCAATGGGAGGCCCCTCCCAAATCCTGGCCTGCAATCCAGCCTTCACAGCCTCTTTCTCCTGACTTCTGCAGAGTCTTTTGTAGGCTTGATCAAAGAAAAAACTCATTTCTGAGTACAATTCAGACCTCAATGAAGTCAGCCGATAGCGATTAAAATGAACTTCTGTATCCCAAAGAATCAAAAAGCGATTAAGCTTGAAGTCAAACTTCATCTTTTCAAGCAAAGGAAGGTTTCCCTTTCCTCCCAAATCTTCAAAAATCTCCTCTAGCCAAGTTTTGCCCTTTTTGTCTAAATAGTTTGATTCGACGGGAATAGAAACTTCCCATTCGTAGTCAGCCCCGCCCTCTTTCAAGATCAAATCGAGCTGCCGAGTCATCAATTGGCTCATAGTTTAGGTGTTTTCCCGCAGAATTTCCCAGGTATGGTCTGCCAGCAGTTTTACTTCAGCCACAAATTTGGCCCAATCTTTTTTCCGACCCCATTCATCAGGACCGATCAAACTCAAAAAGTCCGTACCATCCTCTTTTTGGTACAAAAAATATCGATGGTTAATCAGGGGTTCAAATCCCATCGCTGCTTGATAGATTCGTTCGGAAACTTCCACGCGGGCTTTGATTTTTTTTGCCTGATCCGCCAAAAGCTGCATCTGCTGGTAGATCTGAGACATTTGCATATCAGTCTGCGACTGCATGGCTGCCACTGCTCTTCCAGTGATTTTACCGGTATCTTCCGGCTTGACGATCGCGCTCCCAGAATGATGGGCATAGGGCAATAGACCTGGGTTTTCAGAAGTTTTCTCTTTCATCTGGTCCAAGTCCAGATTTTCAATATTGATTTTTTTACCGCTCATTTATTCTTCTCCTGTACTGATTCTTTCTTTTAAATTTCCCTTCGACCCTGGAAAGGTGGTCTTTTGGGAGATGTCATATCCTATCCATAACATGATTGCCATGAAAATGATAAAAAGAATCAAGAATATTTTTTTTCCTTTGTTCATGTCTTCCCTACTTTTCGATAGACAAAATAAGTGAGTTCACATCAATTTCCCCTTCTTTTGAGCAAACTTTCATACTATAAATAATGCATTTCAAAAATTGTTTCTAATTTTAGGGGGAGTACCAAACAAACTTTTGTTCCATTCAGATTTTTATCCCCATGTATCAATACATAAGTGAAGCCTCCATCTACCAATATTTTGGAGATGATGATCCTGAAATGATCAGGGATATGATTCAAATCATATTGGATACCAATGTCCAAGATCTTCAGGAGCTGCCAAAATTTTTAGAATACGGAGATTTTGAAACCATTAAAAAAAGATGTCATAAAGCAAAACCATCCATGAGTTATATTGGAGCCATGAAAACCCGAAAGCTTCTGGAGAAAATCGAGGAAAATCTCGAAAATTCGAAAGAAGAAATCGATGAACTCCACGGACACATGGATGAAATCAAAAGGGAGCTTTTGGATTTTCTGAAAGAAAAAACTTAAATCTCTCTTTAAATGATCAAAAAAATAATTTGGATTAGCCTAATCACCCTAATCCAAGGTAGCCTATTTGCTCAATCCTCCCTTTCTGTAGAATACATCATGCGTGATCCCAGTTGGATGGGATATTTTCCATCTGGAGTCGAATGGAGTGATGATAGTAAAACCATTTACTTTCAATACAATCCCGAAAATAACCCAGCAGATTCCCTATACCAGATTCAGCTTAGCGACCTTTCTTCTATCGAGAAAGTTGACTGGAAGATGGATCGGGAGCGATCAAGGTCTCAAGAATCCTTCAACTCCGATAAAAGCCTTCGGATATTCGTAGGTCCAAATGATCGGATTATTTTAGAAGACCTCGAAAAAAATTCACAAAAAGAGCTGCTTAACTGGCACACTCGGGTTTCTAATCCCACCTTTTTGGCGGATGAAGACTTTCTCTTCTTTGAAAGCGAGCAGAATATCTACACGCTTGAGATCCCCACCGGAGTAGTCAAAAGAGTGACCAATATTTCCAAAGGCTCCCAACCTTCTTCATCAGGATCCGGAAAAAGTGATTCAAAGGCTTCCAAGCCATTTTTAGAGTCAGAAAATTTGAAGCTTTTGGAGGTGGTACGTCAGCGGGAAGAAAAGAGGGAAATGAGACAAGCTTATCGGGAAGCAACTCAGATTACACCTGAAAAAGAATTCACCTATTACACCGGAGGGAAAAATCCATCCAACTTACAGCTTTCACCAGACGGAAGATTTGCGAGTTTTTCCTTTTTCAATACTTCCAGCAATAAAAATACGGCAGTCCCTAACTACGTCGATGCATCGGGATACACAGAAGACCTAAACGCCCGTCCAAAAGTAGGCACTAGGCCTACTACTTCTGAGATTGGAATTTATGATCTGAATAGAGATACGGTTTATTTTATCGAAACCTCCAAACTTCCCGGAATCAAAGATTTGCCTGATTATGTGAGTGATTATCCTGATCGGGAATGGGAAGAAAAAGAGCGGGATTTGGCACTATTTGGACCGGTGTTTTCCCCTGATGGATCGCAAGCCATAGTTGTAGCAAGATCCATTGATAACAAAGACCGCTGGATTACCTTGGTTGATTTGGAGACAGGGGAATTAACGACTTTAGACAGGCAGCGGGATGAAGCCTGGATCGCCGGGCCTGGAATTGGTTGGACTTACTCCGGGGGTACTTTGGGATGGCTACCAGACGGAAAACACATTTATTACCAATCGGAAGAAAGCGGCTATTCACATCTTTACATCCAAAATGTAGACACGCAAGTCAAAACAGCATTGACGAGTGGAAACTATGAGGTTTTTGACCCTTTCATCTCCAAAGACAAAAAATCCTGGTATCTGACCACCTCCGAAGTTGATCCGGGAGAGCGGCATTTTTACCGTATACCTCTGATGGGTGGGAAAATGGAAAAACTGACCTCCATGACCGGAAACAATGAAGTCATGCTTTCCCCGGATGAAAAGCATCTTGCCATTCTTCACTCCTACTCCAATTCTCCCACAGAGCTCTATCTCCAAAAAAACAAAGTAGAGGCTGAACCCATCAAATTGACCAATGGTCAAAGTGAGGAGTTTCAGGCTTATGATTGGAGAGATCCGGAAATTATCCGTTTCCAAGCATCAGATGGTGCGATGGTTCCAGCACGGATCTACGAACCCAATCCAGAAAAGAAAAATGGAGCTGCCGTGATCTTTGTGCACGGTGCAGGCTATCTTCAAAATGCCCATAAGTGGTGGAGTAGCTATTTCAGAGAGTATATGTTCCATAATCTTCTAGCCGATTTGGGATACACCGTTTTGGATATTGACTATCGTGCTTCAGCAGGATACGGTCGGGATTGGCGAACAGGAATTTATCGCCATATGGGTGGAAAGGACCTTTCTGACCAAGTAGATGGCGCAAAACATTTGGTAAGCAATTATGGAATTGATGCAGACCGAATTGGGATTTATGGTGGAAGCTATGGAGGTTTTATCACGCTGATGGCCCTATTCAATCACCCGGATGTTTTCGAATCAGGTGCAGCGCTTCGCTCCGTCACGGATTGGGCTCACTACAATCACGGCTACACCTCCAACATTCTCAATACACCTGAGGAGGATCCCATTGCCTATAGACGCTCCTCGCCTATCTATTTTGCTGAAGGACTGGAAGGTCACCTTCTCATCGCTCATGGCATGGTGGATGTCAATGTTCATTTTCAGGATGTCGTGAGACTCTCCCAGCGATTGATCGAATTAGGAAAAGATAATTGGGAAATGGCTGTCTATCCGGTGGAAGATCACGGATTTGTAGAGCCAAGCTCCTGGACTGATGAATACAAACGTATCCTTAAACTCTTCAACAGCACTTTACTGAATGAATAAGCAAGTTTACACGAGGGTTGCTGCTCTACTGTTGAGCATCCCCATCCTAGTCTTTTCTTGTCAAAACCCATCCGAAGAAAAGGAACCCAAAAGAGGCCTGATTGCAGAAAAAGCCATGGTTGTTTCTGCTCGAGGAGAAGCTTCTCGCATTGGGATTGAGATTATGAAAAAAGGCGGAAATGCCTTTGACGCCATGATGGCTACAGAAATGGCTCTTGCCGTGACCTTTCCTTTTGCAGGAAACTTAGGAGGTGGCGGTTTTGCGGTCTATCGCTTAGCCAATGGAGAAATCGGCTCCATAGACTACCGCGAGAAAGCACCGGGAGCGGCACATCGGGATATGTATTTGGATGAAAATGGCGATGTCATTCCTGGTCTGAGTACGAAGGGAGCCTTAGCTTCAGGAGTACCGGGTACAATAGCCGGGATTTTCGAAGCTCAGTCCAAATTTGGAAAGTTGGAGCCAAAAGAAATCCTCCAACCGGTAATCGATTTGGCAAGAAATGGATTTGTAGTCAGTACTCAGCAAGCAGGACGGTTACAGAGTATTCGCGAGGTGGTTCGTGAAGTAAATGGTGAAAACACCTTTTATGGAAAAGAATGGAATGCAGGCGATACCATTAAGAATATTGCCCTAGCCGAAACCTTGGAGCGCATCGCCAGCAATGGCCGAGATGAATTTTACCAAGGAAAAACTGCCAAAATTCTTGTGGACCACATGCAAAAAATGGGTGGTATTATCACAGAGGAAGATCTTGCTGCTTACGAGGCAGCTTGGCGAGAGCCGATTGTATTTGATTACAAAGAACTACGAGTAATCTCCATGGCACCGCCTAGCTCCGGTGGAGTGACCATTGGTCAGATTTTGAAAATGGTCGAACCCTATGATCTCCAAGCAATGGGGCACAATTCGGCAGATTATGTACAAGTATTGACCGAAGCCATGCGCAGGGCATACGCCGATCGAAATTATTACCTCGGAGACCCTGACTTTGTAGAGATTCCCATTGATGAACTTTTAGATGATGATTATTTAAAAGAAAGAATGGGAAGCTTCAACCCGGAAATGGCTACCCTGTCAGCTGATATTGCTGAAGGAAAAGTCCTTTTTGCTGAAAGCATGGAAACCACCCATTATTCCATCATGGATGAGGAAGGCAATGCACTTGCTGTCACCACGACGCTAAATGGAGCTTATGGATCCAAGGTTTATTTAGATGAGCTAGGCTTCTTTATGAATAATGAAATGGATGATTTCAGCAGTAAAACGGGCGTTCCAAATATGTTTGGACTGATTGGCGCTGATGCTAATAGCATTGCACCGGGAAAACGAATGCTCAGCTCCATGACTCCTACTTTGGTTGAGCGAGACGGGAAATTATGGATGATACTCGGAACTCCAGGCGGGTCTACGATTATTACAGCCGTAGCCCAAACTATCCTCAACGCTTACGAATTTGATATGACCATGCAGGAAGCGGTTGAGGCACCCCGATTCCACCATCAATGGTTACCTGATCAGATTCTGTTTGAAGAAAACACTTTGGATTCTGCTTTGCTAAAGGCTCTATCAGCGAAAAATTACCTGATCAATGAAGGTAGAACTCCCATCATCGGTTCGGTAGATGCCATCATGCTTTTGCCGGACGGAAAACTTGAAGGTGGAGCTGACCCGCGTAGGGAAAATGAAGCGGCGGGGTATTGAAATCAGGGATAATACAAAAAAGAAGCGACCATATTTAGCAATTGAGTCGCTTCTTTTTTTAGTATAGAGTCTATGGCTTTTGATAAGCAAAACAAAGTAATTAAGTCATATAAAAATGCAAAAGGACTATTCCTTGGACTAAATTAACTTAACGAATAAACACAAGAGCTAAGGTACTCGAACAACAACGACGTTTTTCTTATTTATGCAACAGAGTTAATTTTTTTAGGAGTTATATCTTGATACTTTTTAGCCAAAAAGTATCCAAAAGGCTTGTCGCAGCTAAGCTTCCTCCCGCATTGCCAACG
>LJXT01000015.1 GCA_001314815.1 Algoriphagus marincola HL-49 | reverse complement strand
TAGGTAGAAGAGGATTGACTATTTCCGCTCTGAGCGGCATCGATACGGCACTATGGGATATCAAAGGAAAAGCCTTGGGAGTACCCGTGGTAGAACTTCTCGGAGGAAGCTGCCGGGACAAAATGCCTGCTTACGCCAGCGGTGGCTGGGCAGGTGCTGATGCGATTGGGGAGCAATTGAAAGGATATACTGAAAAAGGATTTTCAGGAGTGAAAATGCGTGTGGGCGTCATGGATGAAACGGTGGCCGAAAGCATCAAGCGGGTTCGAGCTGCAAGAGAAGCGCTACCCGACCATATCAAATTGATGACTGATGCGCATGGCACCTTTAGTGTTCCCGAAGCCAAGCAATTTTGTAGGGGAGTCGAAGATTGCAACCTCTATTGGTTTGAAGAGCCAATCAGTCCGGACAATCGAGTCGGGACAGCCGAAGTCAGAGCTAGTACCCATATCCCCATTGCGGCTGGTGAAAGTGAATACACGGCTTTTGATGTGCGCGATTTGATTTCGGAGAAGGCGATAGATGTAATTCAACCTGATTGCGCGATCATCGGAGGCATCACGGAAGCCATGCGCGTATCTCAACTGGCTCATACCTATCAACTGGAACTCGCACCTCATTGCTGGGGATCTGCATTTTCATTCATGGCTGGCCTTTCGGTAGCTTTTGCTTCACCTTCGGCCAATGTGATCGAGTTTTCATTAGGAGGAAATCCGATGATGTATGAACTGGTCAAAGAGAAGATCAGTGTGGATGAAAAAGGGATGCTTTCCCAACCTACCCAACCCGGTTTGGGGCTCACTCCAAATTGGGATTTTGTAAAAGAATTCAAACAATAAAAATCATGGCAAAAGCAATCAATATCAATCACGTAGCCTTGGTAGTCACGAATCTGGAAGAAGCTTGTCAATTCTATGAAAAAGAATTGGGCTTGGAAGCTATTCCTGCATTTCTTTTTGACTATCCCACGGCCTTTTTCAAAATCAACGAGGACCAGCAATTACACCTGACCGAATGGGAAGATGTTTTTTCATTTAGGGGACATATTTGTCTGCAGGTGGATGATATCAATGCCATTTATTGGCGGATGAAAGAATTGGGGGTTATCGATATCAAGCCATGGGGTCATGTGCGTCAGCTTCCCGATGGACCGATTCAAATGTTTGTCAGAGACCCTTCCGGAAATTTGCTCGAACTTTCTTCTGCACCGGATGCCAAAATCGATCCCAAGATATTCGAGGATGAGCTTTTCAAGCCGGGGATTTATGTATCAGGAAGAAATGATTTCCGAGGGTACAAAACCAAGGACGCGACGCTATATCACAAAAATAAATGAGTAAGAGAATCCTTCTTTTGGAAACCCTCGCAGAAGAAGCGATGGAGCTATTAAACGCATCGGAAGAGGTGGAAATAGTCTTTGCCCTAGATGAAATAAGCCTAAAGGAGGCATTAGAGAAACCGGATTTTCAGGCTATCATCACTAGAGGCAAGGGGCAAGTAAGGAGTCAATTGATGGATCAAATCCCCGGCCTGCAAGTAATTGCCCGAGCGGGAGTTGGGCTGGACAACATCGATGTCGATGAGGCAAGCAAACGAAACATCAAAGTTGTCAATGCCCCTAACAGCAACGCCAATACCATTGCAGAGCATACCATTAGCCTCATGCTGAATCTGCAACGGAACCTTTTCAATGCTTTCAATATGGTCAAGGAGGGCCGATGGAAGGAGCGTGGCAATTATATCGGGGATGAACTACATGGAAAAACCCTCGGAGTCTTAGGAATGGGAAATATTGGTAAAAAAGTAGCTCGAATAGCTGAAGCGCTAGGCATGGAGGTTTGCTATTGGAGTGCCTACCGTGAATCTGTCTCCTATGCTATGCTGACCTTTGATGAGGTTTTGAAAAAATCAGACATCATCACCATCCACCTACCTTTGACTAGTGATACAGAAAATCTAATTAGTCAGGAAGCTTTTGATCAGATGAAGGAAGGAGCTATTCTCATCAATACGGCAAGAGGAAAAATCATAGACCAGGAATCTTTGATCAATGCTTTGAACTCCGGCAAATTGGGAGGCTTTGGGGCTGATGTTTTAGCAGAAGAACCGCCAAAGGAAGACGACCACCTGATCACTCATCCTAACACTTTAATCACTGCTCATGTGGGCAGTTTGACCAAGACGACTTATACCAAAATGTGTACCATGACAGTAGAAAACACCCTGGCAATTTTGGGGGGTGAAAAACACATGGAGAATTGTATTTTCAATCTCAATAATTTGCGAAAAGAATAGAATTTTTCGGTTTAGATTAGCTTTTGAAAAATATAATACAAATCAATTTTATTTTTGTACACAACAACTTTTGGCCGATTGTCCAAAAAAAAGCCTATTTTTCCTGCTGATATTTCATTTTACTTTGAGGTTTGCCTAGACAAAAGGAAGCTATTTAAATGAAGTTAAAAAACTAGACTCTGAAGAGCATTTTATTAAGGATTACCCGAATTTTGAAACTAAAAGTTCACTTTATTTTCTTTTTCTTTTTCCTCACCTGTTTTATCAGGACATCGGAAAATCATGCTCAATCAACAAATCTCCGGGCTGATTCAACTTCCAAAAAGAAAAATTATGTCATGGAAATCTGGGACAATTCCAATGGACTTCCCCAGAATGCAGTTTTTGCACTTGAAAAGGACGAATTTGGATACCTTTGGATTGCCACTGAGGAAGGCTTAGTTAGATTTGACGGAATGTCTCCTAAAATATTTGATATGGATACCTATCCTATCATGCAGGAGCAAACCTATTACACTTTTTTCAAAACCGAAAACGGTATTTGGGCCTCAGCAGACAGGAGTATTGCTTTTTTGAACAAAAACATCCTCAAGGTTATAGATTGTAGCAGCATAACGGAAAATTCATGGATCAGAGCTATATCAGAAGACTCTGCAGGCAATCCCCTGGTCGGCACCTCCAAAGGAGAAATATATAGATGGGAGAATGATGAATTCGTAAAGTTGGAGTCTTGGAGACCGAAGATCGACCTAGAAATTCATAGCTTTTTTCTACTCAAGGACTCAGAACTATTAGTTGGGACCACTAATGGACTTTATAAGCTCAATCTTGAGAAAAATACCTCTATGGAGGTCGCTCCCAGCAATTTCTCGGCGATAAAAGTATTTGGTGATTCTAGTAATACTTACACCTTTTCGCCTGGTGAAGGGATTTTCAGAATTAATAAAGAGCTCCAATTAGAAAAGATCATTCCAATCGAAGCGATCCGCGACATCAACTTGAGCAGCCTTACCTTAGATGATGAAAATCGAATTTGGGGAAGTTCACTTGAAAAAGGCATGATGATTATTGAAAACGGTGAAGTCACTCGTTTTTATTACCCGGAGTTGATTAATTATAACATCAGAAGAATCATCAAAGATGAAACCAATCTCTATCTAGGCACACTTGGCAGAGGCTTGGCGATTGTAAAGCCCGCAAGGGTCAAGCAGCCTAACTTCGATGATCTTCGAAAGAAAAATATCAAAGCCCTCATACAAGGAAATGATAGCAGTATCTGGGTGGGTACCCAGTCCGATGGCTTATTTCGGGTTGTTGAAGATGAAATTCAATCTTGGAGGCAGGAGGATGACGGTTTGCTGACGAACGGTGTCACTACTATCGCTACAAAAGAAGATAAGGCGTACATTGGTTCCAGTGCTGGAGTCTCGATCTTAGATATCAGATCAGGACAATTCACGGGCTATATCACCGAAGACAATGGTCTAAAGAACAATTATGTACAGGCTGTTTACAAAGATTCAAAGAATACGATTTGGATCCTGACCAGATATGGGGGGCTTCACTTCATTGATGAAGATGGGAATCTTCAGCTTATAGATCTCCCTGAGGAGTTTAAAAGAACGAGATTTATCTCCGTCCTTGAAAGCAAGAATGGAGATATGATTATTGGATCGTTGAGCCAGGGAATGTTTCGTATTAGAGATGGAGCTTTTGTCGAAAACCAGCCCCTTCCTTTGACACCCGGTGAAAATATCATCTATTGTATTCATGAGGATAAAAATGGAGACCTGTTTTTTGGTACGCACGGAGGACTGATTATGCTAAGGAATGGCCAGTTCAAATCTCTCAAAAAGCAGAATGGACTTCAAACGCAAGCCGTCTACAGCATTACAGACGATGGAGAGAATGGCTATTGGATCACCAATAATTTTGGAGCTCAGTTTTTTTCATACCAAGAGTTCAGCCTATTCAAAGAAAGTGACGATGAGTCATTTTTCATAGGGTCCACCCTTTATGATCAAAGTGTAGGCATGCCCAATTCAGAGGCAAATGGTCTTATTTTCCCAGCAGTAACCCGAGATTTTAAAGGGAGAATTTGGGTTCCTACCGTAGAAGGAGTAGGCATCATAGACCCAAGTTTGCAATCCGGCACGGAAAAAGAAGAGATCGTTTTTCAATGGGATGAACTTCAATATGGAGATCAAAAGGAAACGATCAATGAAGAAATTACCATACCGGAGGGGATTCGCATGTTTCAGGTTTCTTTCAGCTTGATTGACTTTAAAAACCCTTCACAATATTCCGTTTTTTACCTGATCGAAAGCAAATCAGATAACTGGCTCCCGCTAAAGGATCAGCGATTTTTGTATTTCAACGGTCTCAAACCGGGGAATTATAATTTGAAAGTAAAAATCCTCCGCTATGGACAGCAAGAGGCGATCTATTCCTTACCAATCAGGGTCTCCGCTTCTTTCTTTGAAACCCTCTTTTTCAAAATTAGCATAGCGATTGCACTGATACTGTTGATCTACTTTGCTCTCAATTCTTTCTTCAGCAAGAAGTTGAAGGTTGAGCTGGAGGAAAAAGTCATCAAACGAACAGAGGAACTCAGTCATACAAACGAGAAGCTTAAAGAGGCTGTAAAAGAAATAGAAAAGCAAAAAGAGGTATTGCATGAACTTACCTGGAACCAATCACATTTATTGAGAGCTCCTTTGTCAAAAGCTATTGGAATCAATCAATTGCTATTAAACTATTCAAAATACCAAAAGGTGGAAAAGAGTAAAGAAGAGCTAGAGCAAGAGCTATTGTCTTCGTTAAAGCAGGTGGATGAAATCCTGAAAGATCACTTCACCAAATCCGAAAACTTGAAGAAGTCATGATAAAGAACCCCGATAAAGTCCTGATCATTGACGATGATTCTGGTATCCTTTTCTTACATGAAATAATTGTCCGAGAAGCAGGCTTACACCCCAAACCCCATAAATTTTCAAATGCTAAGGAAGCTTTGGAATTACTGAAATCAGAAGATGAAACGGGCAATTCTGCCCTTATTTTTCTGGATATAAATATGCCCATAATGAATGGCTGGGAGTTTTTAGATCAGCTTTCATCGAATATTCGCAATAGCGATATAAAAGTAATTATGGTCACATCTTCCCTTGATAATCGAGATCAGGAAAGGTCAAAGCGTTTCCAAATGGTTATTGATTTTTGGGAAAAACCGATGGATGAAGCACGGGTAAAGTCCCTGATAAAAAAGTTGGAGAATTAATCGACTGACTGTCTTGAAATTGACACTTTTTTACCCATCAATGGATTGAATTTTTACGTTTTTTTTAGAAAATCAGCTATTTTAACTAATCTATAAATTCAGATTATTAAAGTTCCCATTCTCATCATGTCGATTTTGCAATCCTTCAAATTCAGCACAATACTTCTTGTCTTTTTTTCAGCAGGACTTCTCCAAGCACAAGTTCAAATAGTCGCTGATCAGGATATGGAGAAAAATCTCACGCTCATCGCCTACAATACAAGTGAAATCCCCTACACGATTCAGATCGAGTTTGTAAGCCTTGAAAACCTCAAATCTCTCGAAGGAGATTTGATCTTCAAAGTTGCTCGCCCGGGCAAGACAAACCTTGTAACCCTACAATCAATTTACATAAATGAAAAAACGAGCTTCAATTACCGCACCCAGCTATTCAAGGGCGAATATTTACCAAACACGACTTCAGACTTTCCCTATTTAGTCCCTTTTGAGAAGGCAGTGACCTTCAGCATGCGCAGAATCATCCCGAAGGCAAATCCTACGATTCCTGTCGAAAATCTTCCCTACACCGGTGTCTTGTTTTTCACCGATAGCTCTACCCAAATCTGTGCCCCAAGGAAAGGGATTGTTTCCGAAATGAGAATGGACCAATCTTCCGCTTCGGAAGAAATCGCTGACTTCGAATCAGAAAATTTTATCGAAATCTATCATCAGGATGGCACCTTTAGCCGCCTCAGCGGACTAAAAGAAAACTCTGCCAAGGTTTCAATAGGTGAAATGGTAATTCCCGGCCAGATCATCGCTGAACTTTCCGATCCGACAAATGGCTCCGAATATCAAATAAAAATGATCCAAAGTCGATGGGATTTTAATGAAAATGGGATGCAATGGATCAATTTTCCTGTGCAGCTCGAAACAGCAAATGCTCAGCTGAAAAGCGATGAGACCGCAGATGATTTAACCTCCACCCATTCTGAGGAATTGATCATCAAAGAAATGGATAAAAAAGAGCTAAAGAAGTACAAAAAGAATTAGATCCTACCTGAGGTCTTAGGTTTGGTCCCGAACCTTTGTGAATAAAGCTAGATGATTGGTCTTGACCTTCAAATACAAGACAGGTCATTGCGGCTACAAGCCAAATCACAACTAGACAAAAAGAAAAGGGATAGCCCGAAAGCTATCCCTTCATCCCCAAAAAAGTTGCCTAACCCCGGGGACTTGGACTTCACATCACCCCATTTTGTGCGAAGCCCAGTTTTTTTATGCTTGAATGATTGCGTCTCGTAATCCTTCACTGTTCAGCAATGCGCCGAATTCTCCAATGATAGATTCAGGGACATTATTTTCTAAGGCGCCCTCTACGACTGCCTGAACAAACAAGTCATAATCTTCAGCTGTGATTAAACCTGTCATTCTGGAATTTACCGTTGGGTCATGCGCATCTCGCATATTCAGGCCATTGTACTCAATATTAGTCGATCCGATATTGGCTGCAAGAAAATCCGAAAACCCTCCAACCAATGTCGTAAAGCCACTTGTATCACCGGCTCCTACCTCATTTAAGAGTACCGTAAAGTAAGGTTGCAAATTGTCATACTTTCCTCCCTCATTAGTAGCAATCACCAAGACGGTGGAAGTGACCACCGCTCTGAGTGGAAGATAACCCGCTTCGATTAGGGTGCCGGGATTGTCAGGATCTTCTACCAGACCAGAACCTCCAAGGCGTGTATACAAGTCCAAATTTTCACCATCAGGCCGCTGCACGATAGGCTCGCGAACAGACTCCAAAAGATCTCCAACTGGACCCAATACCTCAGGACTGGTGATTCCGGCTTCAGCGGCACCTGCTACTACAGCTTGAATAAACAAGTCATAATCGGCATCATTGATCAGACCATTCATTCTTGGATTGGTCGAATTATGTGCTTCAGCCATATTCAATCCCGTATACTGGAAATTCTGTGCACCTGTAGCCTCAGCCAAAAAGATGGTAAAGTCTTGTACCAAAGTGGTGAAACCCGACAATTCATTTCTACCTACCTCGTTCAATAAAACAGAGAAATAGGGTTGTAAATCATTGTACGTTCCCCCTTCATTTGAAGCGATCTCCAAGACCGTATTTGTCACTACCGTGCGGAGGTTCAAAAAACCCTGCTCCACCATTTGGCCGGGATTATCAGGATCTGGGACCATCGTCTCTCCACCCAACTGTGTGGCATAGAAAGAGGTGTCCATCATGGGAGGTGTGGGATCATCTTCTCCGCAGGCGAAAAAGACAAAAACACCTAATACCCAAAGCTTGCTAAAAGATAAATTCTTGAGTTTCATAGTTGTTTTTATTTAGTAAAGATGGATTGAAATAGACTTCCTAATTGATAAGTGAAACTGTCCTTTGGAATGGCAGGGCAGCTACTCGCCAGTTCTTCAGCACTGGGACGATAGAGACTAGCTTGCAAATTGAGTTTTGAACCTAATTCAGCGGCTAGATCGTCCCCACTGACTTGCTTGCGGTCATAAAGAAGGATGAAATGACCTTGGTCCAGATTAGTCCGGAAAGCCCTGATAAAAGGCTTGGCAAGAAAGTCTTGCTTGATTTCATTCACTGAAAGTGAATCGAGCTGATTGGCCACTTCAATTTTGCCCATGGACCAATTGGGTCCCTCAGGAACCGCTTTTCCCGTAACCATATAGATATGAACTGCCAAAACCAAGACTAGCAAAAAGAGGATAGAACCAATGGAAAGAATTATTTTTTTGATCATGACTTTATCTGTTTTGGTGACATACGAAGTGAGTTCAAGGATTGGATTTACTGATTTTTCATTTTTTTAATTTTTTAGACAGGCAAGGCAACTCAAGCAGTGTAAAGCAGGCTGAATACGGACACTTTTGAGCTTTTCATCCGTCCAATCTTTCAGATGAAAAAGGCGATATTTAACTCGGCCGTCCTTTGCAGAAATATGATTTTCACAATTGTATACATTGCCTTCCCAATCGATGGTTAATGAATCTTTACAAGGCAAAGGCTGATCATCATGTCTTCCGATTTTTGTTTGCAGCTCTTGAAAAAAACTAGCCTTATCACCTTCAGCAGAAAGGCAATTCATCATTCTTCCCACCGGTGAATACATCTTTTCTTGAAAATCACTGAAACGGATACCCCATTTCGATTTCCAGTCTTCGAAATGCACCTCACCTGACTTGGAATTAGGAACTTTTAAGTGCTTCCAAATAAGCTTTAGCTCCAAACCCGAATCAGCAGAAGCATATCCCAGGCGGTTGAGGTAGCGAACCACAGATAAAAAAGTCTTAAAGGTCTTTGGACCACGGATCTGATCCATTTGAGCCTCGTCTAAAGTCGGTACATAAACAGATAAGGCTACTTGATGCTCCTGAAGAAAGCGTGGCAAAGCCTGAAAGTAACCCGGATCCTTCATGGCTGTCACATGAGTATGAAGTACCAGCCTTGTCTTGGGACTTTTTTCACGAATCTGTCCCACAACCCACCGAAAGTATGGGGACATCTCAGGTGCACCTCCTTTGAAAGAAATCTCTTCAAACTGCTCTTTTTCGATTAGGCTGATCACACGGTGTACCATCTCATGACGCATAAATTCCGAGCTCTCCGGCCTTGCATCATGGGGACAAAAACTGCAAGAGTGATTGCAGACTTTTCCTAGAAAAAGTTGAAGCTTACGAATCGATTGAGGGGCTGGGATGGCGTGATGGGAAAGGAAAGAATCAATTTTGCTCAGCTCCTGTTCATCTCCTTTTGACGAAGGAAAAAAATCGAAATCTTTTTTCTGGGTATTGTCCAATAGTTTTTCCATGATTTCCTTATTTGAAAGGAAGTACGAGATGGATCTACTGATTGGATCACTTAGAAATAAAAAATATGAATGCCCGCTTTCTTACCAGTAACCAAATTTTATTAGGTTCACCTCGACTTCGCTCGGCGAACTTTACTGTGTAAAGTTGGGGAGGGGAGGAAAATGCGGCTAATCCGCATTTTCCTCCCCTCCTAAAATTAACCGCGAATCCGGAGGCCGAGCGATGGTTAGTGAGCTAGTCGAACTAAGTCGAAGCCATTTTGAACTACTGGCATGATTACGGATAATAATTTAGATTAAAAATGTTTCCAGCCTTGCGCTTTGATCGCTACAGCCGTACCACTCTTGGTCACTAGAAACTTTCCATCCTCAGGCTTGGTGATATGCCCGATGAAGTGTACATCCGGATGTTTTTCCAGCTTCGCAAAATCTTTCTGATCAATAGTGAAAAGCAATTCATAATCTTCTCCTCCATTCAATACACAGGTGATGGGGTCTAGATTCAGTTCTACCGCAGTGTCAAAAGTCTGCTTGTCAATCGGCAGTTTATCCTCGTAGATGGTGGCTCCCACATTTGATGATTTACAGATATGAAAAATCTCTGAAGCCAAGCCATCGGAAATATCCATCATCGAGGTAGGCACTACCCCCAACTCCCGAAGCTCGTGGATAATATCCATTCGGGCATCCGGTTTGAGTTGTCGACCGGTGACAATGGTGTACTTCTCAAGATCAGGCCTCATATCTGGATTGGCTAGGAATACCTGCTTCTCGCGCTCTAAAATCTGCAGTCCTACCAAAGCACCTCCCAAGTCTCCTGTCACACAAAGAATATCATTCTCCTTGGCTCCGTTTCTGTAGGTGATCTGTTCCTTTTGAGCTTCTCCTATTGCAGTAATAGAGATCACCAATCCACTTCGGGAAGCAGTCGTATCTCCACCAACCAAATCAACCCCATAATGCTCACAAGCCGCGTGAATACCCGAATACAAAGCGTCAACAGCTTCTACCGAAAATCGGTTGGATAGTGCAATACTTACGGTAATCTGCTTTGGAATCGCATTCATGGCCGCAATATCCGAGACATTGACAGCCACGGCTTTGAAACCTACATGAGGTAAGGGCGCATAGGCCAAATCAAAATGCACTCCCTCCAAGAGCAAGTCGGTTGTCACTACTTTGACATGGTCGCCTGCGTCTATCACAGCCGCATCATCCCCGATTCCCTTCAGCGTTGAATCATTTTTGATTTTTACCTTTTCGTTCAAATGATCGATCAGGCCAAACTCACCCAAATCACTTATTTCTGTTCTTTTTTCTGACATATCTTATTGTACCAAGTACTAAACCCAAAGTACCAAGAAGCATATTTTGACTTGGCACTTTTAAAGTTGGATTTTTTACTATTTACGATTTACTACTTACAAATTTTTCTCCTGACACAGCTCCACCAACACGCCATTGGTGCTTCGTGGGTGCAAAAATACCACTAATTTATTGTCTGCCCCCTCTTTGGGCGTTTCATTCAGGATTTCGAATCCTTCCCCTTTCAATCGCTCCACTTCAGCATGGATATCTTCCACATCAAAAGCGATATGATGAATGCCTTCCGATTTTCTTTCCAAATACTTAGCAATCGGGCTATCCGGGCGAGTCGCCTGAAGGAGTTCTACTTTGGTCTCTCCTACCTGGAAAAAGGAGGTTTCCACCCCTTCTCCTTGCACCATCTCAGTTTTGAAATGGCTCTTTCCCAATAATTTATGGAAGAGTTCATTGGATTTTTCCAAATCAGAAACAGCGATGCCGATATGCTCTATTTTTCTCATTTTTATAATTCTTATATTTGTAATCGAATCTTTTGGAGCCAATGCTTGTTTATGCTCCTGAACCGAAACTAGTACGCAAAGTTAAGAATATATGATCATCGTTTCTGATAAGGCCAAAGAACGCATCCTCGAGCTCAAAAGAGAGGAAGGGCGTACCGACAATGAAAATATCCGAGTTTCCGTCAAAGGTGGCGGCTGTTCTGGATTGATGTATGATTTGGGATTTGATGCCAACTTGGTGGATTCCGATCATGTCTTTGAAGACAAAGGAATCAAAATCATCGTAGATCGAAAAAGCCTCCTTTACCTTGCAGGTACCACACTGGAATTTAGCGATGGGCTAAATGGGAAAGGCTTCCAATTTGTAAACCCCAATGCCAGCCGGACCTGCGGATGCGGGGAAAGCTTCTCGGTCTAAGCAAGATCACTATCATTCAAAGCAGCCCTCGGGTTGCTTTTTTTATTTTCTATAAAACCCTTCCCCAAAATCCCTTCCAATCCTTACCTTTGGGCGACAGAAAAATAGCCCAATAATCATGGAAGAAACCATCAAAAAAATCCAATTGAATGACCTCCATATTGCCCTCGGAGGCAAAATGGTCCCATTTGCAGGTTTTAATATGCCCGTTCGCTACAGTTCGGACAAGGAAGAGCATCTCTGCGTGCGAAATGGAGTTGGAGTATTTGATGTTTCCCACATGGGTGAATTCCTGGTAGAAGGTCCCAATGCTTTGGCACTGATTCAAAAAGTTTGCTCCAATGATGCTTCCAAACTAGTGGAGGGGCAGGCTCAATATTCTTGCTTTCCCAATGAAACAGGAGGAATCATCGATGATCTAATCGTATACAAGTACTCCGACGAGAAATACATGTTGGTGGTCAATGCTTCCAATATTGAAAAAGACTGGAATTGGGTAAATCAGCATAACACCATGGGTGCCAAGCTGAAAAACATCTCAGACGAGCTTTCTCTTTTTGCAGTGCAGGGACCTAAAGCCATTGAGGCTGTACAATCGCTGACTCCAGTCAATCTTTCAGAAGTGAAATTCTACCACTTTACCGTAGGTGAATTTGCAGGTGTGGCTGATGTAATCATTTCAGGGACTGGTTATACAGGTGCAGGAGGATTTGAGATTTATGTGAAAAACGAGGATGCTGAAAAGGTGTGGAATGCCATTTTTGAGGCTGGGAAAGATTTTGACATCAAGCCTATCGGATTAGGAGCTCGGGATACATTACGAATGGAAATGGGCTACTGCCTCTATGGAAATGATATTGATGACACCACCTCTCCGATCGAAGCAGGTTTGGGTTGGATCACCAAGTTCACCAAGGATTTCATCAACTCCGAAGCCCTAAAAGCTCAAAAAGAGGCTGGAGTCACCCGAAAACTTGTGGGTTTTGTCATGCAGGAGCGGGGAATTCCTCGCGGACATTATCCCATCGTGGATGCATCCGGCGAACTGATCGGTGAAGTCACCAGCGGGACCATGTCTCCTTCCATGGATGTGGGGATCGGTTTGGGCTATGTCAAGACAGCATTCAGCAAAGCAGGAACTGAAATTTTTATCCAAATCCGAAATAAAAGCTTGAAAGCTCAGGTAGAAAAGCTTCCCCTTTTGAAAGGATGAATCAGTTAGAAGTTTGTTTTAGCCCAGAATTAATCCACCTCCACGAGCTCGAAGGAAAGATCGTAGTGGTGGTAGATATCTTCCGGGCCACTTCGACCATGGTGGCGGCACTTGCCAACGGAATCGAAGAGATCGAGACCTTTGCAGATTTGGAAACCTGCCGGACCATGAAGCAAAAAGGCTATTTAATTGCAGGAGAGCGAAATGGTCAAACCGTAGAGGGCTTTGACCTCGGGAATTCACCAGTTGCTCTTCTGGACAACAGCTTTTCTGGTCAGAAATTGGCCATGACAACCACCAATGGGACCCTTGCAATTTCCAAATCCGAAGGTGCCTCAGAAATTCTAATCGGAGCCTTCCCAAATCTTTCCGCAACTGTCAAGTATATCCAAGCCCAAGAGAAGGATGTTCTGATCCATTGTGCCGGTTGGAAAGGCCGATTCAACTTGGAAGATTCCCTCTATGCCGGGGCATTGGCTAAGGCCTTGGAATCCACTCACGAAAGTAATGATGATGGAGCCATGGCAATGAAAAGTCTCTTCGAAAAAGAAGGACATCAACTCAAAAAGTACCTGAGTCAAGCCTCGCATGCCAAGCGACTACAAAACCACGGAATCGAAAAAGACATTGATTTTTGCTTGACCTTTGATTTGTATGAATTGGTGGGAAAGGTTGAGGGACAGGTTTTGAGGGCAATCGATAATTAGGTTTGACCTATATTTTATTTTTTTCAATTATTTTATTTATTTAGGTGGATAAAATAACATAGTTATGATCGGATTTCTTTGGAGTGTTTTCTGTCTAATTTTCTTAATAGCTTTCATTTTCTTTTTCTTTAAGGTTTTTACTTTGGGGATGAAGCAGCTATCCTACAAACAAAGAGTTTTAGCTTCTCCACCACTTTTGATTGGTGTTCTAAGTTTGTTTGCGGCACTTGCTTCTACCAATCAGCAAACAACATCCATAACTCCTCCAGATGGATATATCACTAAAGTAAAAAGCATTCCTTACTCAACAACCAACGATCTGTATGTCTTCTACTTTGCCCACCGAGAGACAGGCGAAATTCTTCCTCATAAGTCAGAAGCTTACCTTGGCGGGTTTACTTTAGGGCGAAGGTGGAATCACTTCGGAGTCATTCCAAAGGAAGATAGCCTCCAGGTAACAGGCTCCATGATATATTCCCTCATGGGATTAAAATTTTTCAGCCCAGGATCAGAACCTTTGATGGTGGCAATTGAGGAATGAAAGAGGGTTAGTATTTCTGATTTTTTTTATAGGATATAAAATTGAGCTATTTTCAGCAATCATTATCCAAAACCAGCATGAGATACTTATTTATTGCCTTACTTTCTATTTCTCTATTTTCCTGTAACAATTCCTCCACCCAAACCGAAAAGCCCCGAGTTGCCATAGCCGGCTTGGCCATTGAGTCCAGCACTTTTTCCCCTGCCCGATCCACAGCGGAATCCTTCAAAGCCCGAATCGGTGAGGACATTTTCAATTATTATCCTTTTCTATCCGAAGATTCAGAGAATAGAGCCAGAGCCGAGTGGTTTCCAACTCTCCGGGGTCATGCCATACCCGGTGGAATGGTAACACGAGAAGCTTATGATTCCCTGGTGAATCTGACACTGGAAATGCTTCGCGATAACCTTCCCTACGACGGCTTGTTTTTTGACATTCATGGCGCCATGAGTGTAGAGGGTTTGGATGATCCTGAAGGGGATTTTATCATCAAAGTTCGTGAAGTGGTAGGCGATGAAACCCTAATCTCCACCTCCATGGATCTTCACGGGAATGTTTCCAGGCGATTGGCTGAAAACACCGACCTGATCACCTGCTATCGCTTAGCTCCCCATGAGGACGCCTTGGAATCCAAACAGAGGGCTTTAGAGAATCTTTTAGACAGATTAGAAAGTGGAAAAGGAAAGCCAGCTTACAAGGCTTGGATTCCTGTCCCTATCCTGCTTCCGGGAGAGAAAACGAGTACACGAATCGATCCCGGAAAATCCTTATATGCAAAAGTTGACCCGGAAACCAAAAAAGCGGGTATCATCGATGCGGCAATCTGGGTAGGGTATGCCTGGGCTGATGAACCGCGGAATCACGCGGTGGTGATGGTGACAGGGGATGATGAAAAGGCAGTCAAAGAAAGTTCAGAATTTTTGGCCAAAAGCTTCTGGGAAGTGCGTCATGAATTTGATTTTGTGGCTCCGGTAGCCTATCTCGACGAAAGCTTGGAGATGGCCTTGAACAGTGAAAAGAAGCCTTTTGTCATCTCGGATATGGGAGATAATCCGACCGCCGGTGGAGCAGGTGATGTGACTTGGACCTTAAACCAACTGCTTCAAAGACCTGAATTTCAATCTGAATCCGGCCCAGAATTGATTTATGCTTCCATTCCAGGTCCTGATTTGATAGCTAAGGCAAAGGAAGCCAAAATAGGTACTGTCGTCGAAGGGTCTGTGGGTGCGATGGTAGATGACCGATTTGCACCTCCTCTTTTGCTTCGGGGAAAATTACTAGCGCTGAAAGAAGGAGATCAGGATGCCAAAACGGAAGCGGTGATCCAGGTGGGTTCGATCAAAGTCATCGTTACCGAAAAGCGGAAACCTTACCATCATGAAAAGGACTTTACAGACCTGGATTTGGATCCTAGAGGCACAGATATTTTGGTTGTGAAAATCGGGTATTTAGTACCTGAGCTATATGATCTTCGCGGTGACTGGATCATGGCCTTGACTCCGGGCGGAGTAGATCAGGACTTGGAAAGGCTGGGACACAAACGCATCATCCGTCCCATGTATCCCTTGGATAAGGATATGGAAGATCCCGACTTATCGGTTAGGTGGATAGAAAAATCAGGGAGCTAATTCGGACGGTCTAAAAACCGACAATAGTCTTTTGACTAAGTGATTTTAGTCATCAAAGTTCGATAAGATTTAGCCTATTCTTGTAGAAACAAAACCCGAAAGACATGTTCAAAAAGCATCCCCTACAAGAAGAATTTCCTGAGTTTGAAGCGAAAATCCACGACCTGAAAATGGAGAATGAGCACTTTAAAAAGTTGTTTGAGGAATACGATGAGGTGGATCATGAAATCTACCGAGTAGAGTCAGACGCAGTGCCGGCTTCTGATGAGACTGCAAATCAGCTTCGAATCAAGCGACTTCATCTGAAAGATGAGATTTATAAGTTTTTGAAAGAAAACTAAGAAAGAGGCTGTCTCAAAAGTGAAGTTTGTCACATTGAGCGAAGTCGAAATGTTGTCCAGAATACTGGAAATGGCCTTCGACTCTGCTCAGGCTGACAAAAAAACGTTTTATGAGACAGCCTCTTCCCAACTTTCCACAGTAACGTTCGCCGAGCGAAGTCGAGGTGAACCTAATAAAATTTGGTTACTGGTAAGAAAGCGGACATTCATTTTTTTGATTAATTTGATTTTATATTGGCTTACTGTCCCCGATTTATTTGGATGTTTGATAGTGAGTTCGAAACTGATTTCTAAATAACCCACCAAAGAAAAAACTTAAGATGAAGAACCTTGGATTAATTGCCCTTCTTGTACTAGCTTTTGCTTGTCAAAAACCCGAAAATAATGCCGATCAAATGAGCGAAAATCAAGCTATCATCCCAAATGAGCCCGATTCTGTTTTAAGACATGCGGTTTATTTTTCATTTAAAGACTCCTCTTCTGCAGAAGATGTTCAAATGGTTATTGATGCTTTTCGAAATCTCCAAAATGAGATTGCGGGCATCCAATCCTTTGAATGGGGAGAAAACTCTAGTCCTGAAGGATTGAACAGAGGATTGACCCATGCCTTCACGCTTACTTTTCACTCCAATGAAGACAGAGATGCCTACCTACCACATCCTGCGCATCAGAAATTCGGTGAAATACTAGGCCCGCACCTAAAGGAAGTTTTGGTAGTCGATTACTGGACTCGGCCTTGATTATTGATCGAAGGGAACCCCAGAGGTCGAAGCTTTGCCCGGGTCTTTCACCTCAAGGACTTCCGTAACTACGAAATTGCTTGCTCCTCTCCAGGGGAGCATTCCGTTATATTCTTTGTATCTGAGCTCGACGAATTTTCCGGAAGCGCGTTCTAGCTGTTGAGCCACACTTTCGTCGATGACAGAAAACCGGAACTCATTGCTTTGCAATGCACCTGCGGTTGGGCTTTGAAAGCCCTCCTGCACGACTCTGCCCTCAAAAGTTTTGAAAACTACCCCTTTCTTTATGAAATAGTTTAAAGATCCGGCTTTGACACCTTCTCCAAAAACGAAGAAGTATTTCCACCACATAAATACAGAAAGGAAAACGATGAGGAAAATTCCTACAATCCAACCAAATTTCTTCATAACACTGATTTTTATCAAATATAATCAGTCTGTCGAAAAATTATTTTCTCTCGGTATTTTTAAACAGGCTAATTGATATCGTGTTTGAGCATTATGATGGCCAACTTGTTTCCTCTTGATACAAAAAACTTACTGCCTCACAGCGGTGAAGTGCTTTACGTTGATAGTCTTTTTGAATTAAAAAAAGCTGATAAGTATTTCAAGATCCTCAGAGATGATATTTCCTGGAAGCAGGAGGCCATTTGGATGTTTGGAAAGAAAGTGATGCAACCTCGGTTAACAGCCCTCTATGGGGACGAGGGTATTTCTTACAGCTATTCAGGGATTACGATGGAGCCGATTCCATGGTCCAAAACTCTTCTTGAAATCAAAGGTAAAGTAGAGGAATTGGCTGAAGCGAGATTTTCTCATGTCTTGCTGAATTTCTACCGCGATGGTCAAGATTCCATGGGATGGCATCGAGATAACGAGGCAAGTCTAGGGCCTGAGCCTGTAATCGCTTCGGTAAGTTTTGGGGTTCCCCGCAGATTCCAATTTCGAAACTATGTCGACAAAAAAGAAAAGCTACAAATTGAACTTGGACATGGAAGTCTTTTACTCATGAAGGGGACTTGTCAGGACCATTGGGAGCATCAAATCCCCAAATCAAAAAAAGTATCAGGCGAAAGAATTAATCTGACCTTCCGCCTGATTCGTTAATTAGAATAGGAATTGATTTTTCAGCATTCGAAGGTAATCTTCGACAAGTGGCTTTTCAATATACTCTATAACGCTTACGTAATCCATGGCTTTAACCTTATCACTCTTATTGACCGAAGAAGTGATTAAGATAACCTTGATTGATTCGGGCTTTTTGAGTCCTTCGATGTAATCTAGAACTGTCCATCCATCCACTACTGGCATGAAAATGTCAAGAAGAAGGAGTTTATTGCCGCTAGGGTTAGACTCGAGGTATTCGATTGTTGTTTGCCCATTTTCTAGTAGAACGGGGGCGTCATGGAATTCTGAACGTCTAACGAGCGCTTCGTGGATTTTTCGAAAAGCAGGATCATCATCGACGATCAGAAGGTCAAAGTTTTTCATTTTTTGGTTAAATATTTAAATGGATGCAGTCATTTTTCTTTATTATTCAAATTGCCAAATCAAAAAAGATTTTTGGATAAAATCTTCTCTTTTCGAAAGTGGCCCATGTTAAATTGTACAAAAATGTTTTATCAAGAAAGCCTTTTGTCAAATATTGACGAGAATTAATGCAATTGATTTGGATAGAAAAGGGAGTAAAGGTTGTTTTTGACTTCATATCTGGTTATTTATGATATGCTTTCTTTATTTTCAATTTAGTTTTACCCTCTGATCATTTTTCTTTAGAATAATTGTTTCTGCAAATCTTTTAGATGGCTCATTAATAGAGGTTTTTCTACGTAATCGATAACAGAGGCATATTCTTTTGATTTGGCTTTGTCATCTTTATTTACAGATGAGCTTACTAAAATGACTTTAATGTTTAGGGTTTTAAACGAAGATTCAATAAAATCTAAAACTGCCCATCCGTCCAAATTAGGCATGTAGATATCAAGAAAGATCAGAAACTGTTGATCAGTTTGATAGTTTTTTTTCAAATAGTCTTTTGCTAGCTCTCCACTAATCAAAGAAACTGGGTCTTGGCATAGATTGGATTTTTTTATCAAAAATTCGTGGAGGAAGAGATAGTGTTTATCATCATCAACTACCACTGTATGAATTTGCTTTTCAGTCATTTTTATTGATTAAATCTTCCAAATCTCTATAGGTGTACGTTTGATCAGTAATATTTCTTACCATTTCATCCAGTTCCTCAGCAGATCTTTTAATGATTTTTAGAAATTGTCTAATTTCCTCGTCAAGACTTTTATTCAGTTCGCCATCGATCAAATTCAAGATTCCTAATATTCTTGCTAATGGAGCTCTTACCTCATGTGACTGGGTCCAAGCGATTGATTTTAGAAGCTTAATTTGTTCTAAAATGGTATTGATGTATTTTTTTCGTTCTGTAATATCTCGAAATATACTTAATACAGCTTCTTCATTGTCGTGCTCAAAAATAGAACATTTGACGTCTAATATTTTCCCACCTTCCTCACCACGGTTGAAATCAATTTCAAACTGTGTGGTGCCTTTTTCACTCAATTCAGTTAGCTTTTCTTCAAAAGATTCTTTTGAACAATTAAGAAAAAGATCTACGAAATTTTTGGATTTGAGTTGATCCGGCGTATACCCAAGAACTTTTAGATTTGCAGGATTACTTTCCAAAAAATTGGATGGAACTCCATTTGAGATTGTGAATAGATTTATAGCATCAACATTAGAATCAAAAAGTTTTCGGTATTTACGTTCATTTTTTTCGGCTATTAGTTTTTCTTCTTCGAGTTCTTTGGTACGTTTAATTACTTCCTGCTCAAGATTCTCGGTGAGCTGTCTCTCCCGCTTTAATAAGTATCCTGTCAAAAGAGTGTTTTTGATTCGAAGCGATACTTCATTTAAGTCGAAAGGCTTGGTTAGAAAATCAGAAGCGCCAAGATTCAGGGCTCTTTTTCGATCGGTTGGGTTATTGGATGCCGTGATGACAATGATCGGCATATACCATTTTTCATTTAGAAATGTGTTCCTTTCCTTAAGTATTTCAAAGCCAGAAATAAAAGGCATCATCAAGTCTAAAATCAATAAGTCAGGTTCTACTTTATTGATGGTTTCGAAAGCTTTTTCGGGATCAGAAAGCGTTTGAATATTGTCGTATTCTTCTTGTTTGAGGATTTCTACCATCAAATCCAAATTAGTGGTATTATCGTCAATAATCAGAATCTTTGACTTTTTAATCTCTCTATGCATAGTTAATTAGCTTGTACTTCTAAACTCTTTTTCACTAATTTGATGAAGCTAGGAATGTAAAAAGGTTTTGACAGAATTGCTAGGGCGCCTTGTTTTTTGAGGCTATCCGAGTTGGCTGTTTGAGCATCGGCAGTCAGGATAATTACCGGTATTTGTTTGGTTAGTGGATTAGATTTTAATTCAGCTAGCACTTGGATACCTGAAATGTCGGGAAGATGAATATCAAGTAGTACCAGGTCAGGTAAATACTTAGAGCAGGTTTTTATGCCTTTTTGACCATAGTTTTCGGTTAAAATAGCAATTTCGGGAAGTGTGGTCTCGAAGATCTCCTCGACTAGTTGGATATTTGAAATATTGTCTTCGATATAAAGGACGGTTCCTTGTTTGATTGTAATTTCTTTTGATTTGGTTTTTCCAGTTTTATTTTCCGAGGGAGTTTGCTTGCTTTGATTGGCGGCAAGGGGGAGTTCTACCCAAAAGGTGCTTCCTTCTCCCCAAACACTTTCCACACCGACCTCACCCCGCATCAATTCTACAAGTTTTTTTACCACAGCCAGACCCAATCCTGTACCCTCTGTTTCGGACATTTCGGCTCCGATTCGTTCGAATGGCTCGAAAAGTTTAGGAAAATCCTCTTGATGTATCCCCTTGCCGGTATCCCTTATCTCTATTCTTACTTTTCTTTGCTCATTGGTTGATACTTCAAATTGAGAGATTTCAATTTCCCCATTGGGTTGATTGTACTTGATAGCGTTATTTAGAATGTTCAGAAAGACTTGTTTTAATCTTTGCCAGTCGGCTAAAACAAAAAGAGAATCTGATTGATTGTTGATCAGCCGAATGGATTTTTCCATTAAGAATGGCTGGATTATTTGACTTGTTTCCTCCAGAAGTTTATTTAGATCAATCGGTTCTACTTTCATTTGGATCTTTCCAGCTTCTATTTTGGAAAGGTCAAGGATTTCATTTATCAGACTTAATAGGTGCTGCCCTCCCTTGAGGATATATTCTACGTTTTTCAACTGTCTTTCTGTGAGGGGCGTCAGTTCAAGCAACTGGGCAAAACCCAAAATAGCATTCATCGGAGTACGCAATTCGTGGCTCATCCGCGACAAGAATTCACTTTTAGCCTTATTTGCCTTTTCTGCATCTGATTTTGCTTCTTCGAGTGAAAAGTTTGCCTTTTCTAGCTCTTGGGTTCTTTTCTTGATTCTATCTTCCAAAGTTCGGTTTAGATTGGCAATTTCTTTCTCGGAAGCTACTCTTTTAGTGATGTCTCTACTGAATCGCAGTACCTTATTCTCATTCACTTTGACTACCCTGCTTTCATATATTTTTGTTTCCCCTTTATCGGCAAGCGGATATTCATAAGTTATCAATTGGCCGGTATCCAGACATTCTTTGATTTTCTCAAGATGAAATTTGGTGTATTTTTCATCATATATGTCAGATAAGTTTTTTCCTACGAGATTCTGAAAACCTTCAATTTTGCTTCCAAAGCTAGAGTCGTAGTACTCTAGATAATTCCCCTCCCGGTCATTGATGAAAATCAAATCCGGTATAGCATTGAGAATGGCAAGTAGTTTTTCTTCCTGCTGTTTTTTTTCTGTAATATCAATGACGATTCCAGCAATGAACAAGATCTTCTTAGAATCATCTCTAATTATTTTGGAAGAAGTAAGGGATGGGAAAGTACTCCCGTCTTTTCGTTTTCTTTCAAATTCGACGAGCTTAAATTCTTGGTTTCTAACAGAATCTGGGGATTGGTCTGTTTCTGATCGGTCTAGTTGTTCTTTTGAATGGAGGATTCGGAGATTTTGACCAATCAATTCATCTGATCGATATCCATGCATAGTGGCAAAGGCCTCGTTGCAGTAGGATATATTTCCTTCAATATCAGTAATGACATTTCCCTGTTGGGCTTGATTTGAAATGATTTCAAATTTGAGGAGCTCTTCTTTGGCATTTTTCTCTGCGGTGATGTCACTGTCAGCCCCTCGGTAGCCCACTATATTTCCCCGTTCATCCCGGATAGGGGAAGCATAGGTATTTACCCATATTATTTCCCCGTTTTTCTTCTGAATAGGGTTTTCAAATGCCTGAACATCTGCCCCTTTTTCTAAAAGTTGTATGCCGATCTTTTTATATTCTTCTTTCTTTGAATTTGGAAATATGTCATAGAAATATTTACCCACCAGCTCTTCTTCATGATATCCATAGACGCGGTGACAGGCTGCGCTTAAATAGGTGTAGCGACCGATTTTATCCATTTCCCAGATGACAGAACCTGAATTATCCGCAATACTTCTAAAACGCTCTTCGCTTGCGGCCAGGGCGTTTTCAGCTTGTTTTTGGAGAGTAATGTCGACTGCAATCCCTTGTAAATCATATTCTTGGTCGGATACTTTGTTGAGGCAAACAAACTCCCAAAGAAAGATTTTTTGATTTTCGCCCTCTTTGGAGCATGCTAATTCCCTTGTGATGATTTTCCCGGGCTTTTCGGATGCTTTTGCTATACATTCCCTCAGTATGTCTCTATTGGATACAGCGATCACCTCAAAAAATGAGATTGATTTATTTTCTGGGAGCGGGCCCAGCTCTTCTACATAGCTTTGGTAAAATTTGTTATTGGCAAAAGTGATATCCAAGGATTGATTAAATCGAACGAGGTAGTTGGTCTGAGAGTTGATAATATTTTGAATATTCTCACTGTTCTTTTGGATCGTGGCCAAATGAAGCTGATTTTCTAGATGCTTCTGAATTATTAATAGTGTCCCTTTGACGAGTTGCTTTTCCTCTTCAAGGAAGGATTTATTTTCAGGAATATGGATCTCAATGATTAATCTCCTTGAATCTTCTAAGAAGGTACTTCGGGAGAGCGTATTATTTGAGGCTTTGAATCCGAGGGTTATGAATTCCTCGTCACCATAGGTGATTCTGGCGCTTGTTTGGTCTGGGTTTAAAAATCCAGAAGGCAGTATTTTGACTATTTCATTAAAAAAGGCATTTATACTTTGGTTTTGTTTTTGGGTAAGATCAGAGATATTGAAAATACAGGAAAGCTCCTTTATCCTTTCATTTAGATTGTTTAGGTTCTGGAATTTTTGAAAAATATTTTCAAGCATTGCGGCAAATACCTTCACCAGATTGATTTCATTCTGCGTGAAACTATGCTGCTGTCTTACTGAATCAATGCCAATGAATCCCCATGGTTTCCCCTCCTGCATGATTGGGACTGCGACAAGGCTCTGTATATCCTGAGAGGCCAATATTTTCTTGATTTCTAGTTCATCAGGAAGAGTAGCTACATTGTCAATCTGCATAATCTCACCCCGAAAATGGGTGTTAAGCCAATCTTCAAACAATTCGAAAGGGACTTCCTGTAATTCCTCAATTTGGGGCTCAATACCTTCAGCACACCATTCATAGGTATTGTTGGTTATGCGGTTTTTCAAGTCATATTCAAAAATATAAGAACGATCTGCATTCATGAATCTGCCCAATTCTTGCAGGGTTCTTTGGATAGACGGTGCCAATTCCTCTGGCTCGATGTTTATGTAATTCATAGCAGTCCCGGCAAGTAACTCTTGCAGCTTTACTTGCTTTCGGAGCTTTTGCTCTGCCGTAACCTGCCTTGTAATATCGGTGAATGTGGCGATTACGTGGCTTATCTTTCTTGAATGCCTTGTAAAGACCGGATGAGAATTGACTAATAGCCAAACGATATCTTGTTTTTCTGGTTGATATACTCCCATGATTTCATCCACGACTTTGATCCCTTTGTTTAAGGAGATCATGGCAGGGTGCTCTTCTCCAGGAAATTCACTCCCGTCTGGGTGAATTACTTTCCAGCTCGGGTCGATCGGTTTGAGCCCCTTGATTTGCTTCAAACTAAGGCCTAATAATTCCAATGCTGCCTTATTTGCGTCTATAATTTCCCCGTCAGCCCTGTGATAAACCACCCCCTGCGCCATGGTGTGAAACAAACGCTTGAATCTTCTTGTAGACTTAAGCAATTGTTTAATGGTGTTTTGATATTGGCTTGTGTTTTCTATGATAAATCCAAAAAGTTGGGTGGAGGGATTGTAAATAGGTACTCTAGTGATATTGAAGGTAAATTCCTTGCCGCTACCTATTTGTATTTTTTGCTGATCTAGAAAGTCCGAGGACGAATTTAAAATTGGTTCAAGAATAGTTTTGTATTCATGAAATTCTTTGGGGTTTGCCCCATCCAAATCCAGCCAACTCATCATGATTTTATTCAAAAATTCAATTTTCTGAATTTCTGGATTCCAAATGATAACTCCCTGGCGAAGTTGATTTAATAAGTCTACATCCTTAATCAGGAATTCGATTTTGGGTTGGTCTGATTTCTTGATCTTAACCAGGAAAATATTTTCCTTAAGACAGGAGATTTCATGGGCGTATGTTTCCCCCATTTCACTCATTTCCATCAGGATGGTGCCGTCTTTTATTTTACTCTCAGAGTGCTCTAAACCAGGAAATAAATCGAAATAACTTTCATTAAGATCATGCAGTGAATCACGTTTATGATCTATGAGCGATTTGCTGAGATGTAGGACCTTGCCGTGATTATCAACAATCAGGAATTTGTCGTCGATGTGATTTAATATCTCATCAATCAAACTTGAAATTTGGAACATTTTTAGGGGGTGATTTTCTCCTTTAATCTTCTTCAAATAGCTAATCTTCGGCAATTTATTAAGAATTCAAAAACTATTTACCAAATTTTATTTTGATAAAGCTGTAAATCAATAATTTATATTTTATATGAAATAATAATGAAAAAGAATTGAATGAGCTCCAAAAAATATAAAAATTATTGTTTTTATTACATTTTGATAATATAAACAGTCCGTGATTATAATTTGTCCCAAAGGTTAAGAGGAGAAATCATGGTGCAAAATTCAAAAAAAGTAGTTTACAAATCATTTTATTCTTTATTCTCTACTATCTGAGTAATAAAAAACCTTCAATGGTTTTCTATATTAATGGAAAACTCAAAGAAGGCTTTCATTCAGGACAAAGTAGAGCGAATTTATTTTCAAACTTTTAAAAAATGTATTCTATTAGGTTAAGAATATTTAGTCTACCAGCCAGAGGTATTCCCCATATCCAGCTGATTCCATTTCAGATTTGGGGATGAATTTCATCGCTGCTGAATTCATACAATAACGTAGTCCAGTAGGAGCGGGGCCATCATAGAATACGTGACCAACATGACTGTTTCCCAGCTTACTTCTTACTTCTACCCGGGTCATACCTACACTTTTATCGATTGGTTTGTCTATAAGGCGGGCATCGATCGGCTTTGTAAAACTGGGCCAACCTGATCCAGATTCATATTTATCCTTTGAGCTGAATAGTGGTGCTCCAGATACGATGCACACATAGATTCCTTCTTCCTTGTTTCCATTGTATTCATTTTGATAGGCATATTCGGTAGCGTCTGCCATCGTTACTTCATACTGGAGAGGAGTGAGTTTTTCTTTTAACTCTTCCTTGGGCATTGCCGGATATTTTTCTGCACTGAGTTCAGGCCAGTGTTTTTTGATAAAGGCATCTCTTCCGCTCCCCTTTCGATAGGCGTAGTAATCAGCCGGATTCTTTTTGTAGTAATCCTGATGGTATTCCTCTGCCGGGTAGAAATTGGTGTACTTGATAATAGGTGTGGCTATTGGCTTTTCGAATCTTCCTGATTCATCCAAGAGCTTTTTGGAGTCTTCAGCTACTCTTTTTTGCTCAGCAGAGTGAAAGAAAATAGCCGACTCGTACTGAGATCCCCGATCATAGAATGAACCCCCTACATCTGTAGGATCGAAGGTTTGCCAAAAGATGTCTACCAATTCTGAAAAACTGATTACTTCTGGATCATAGGTGATCTGAACAGATTCACGATGAGAGGTTCTACCACTGCTGACTTCGCCATAAGTAGGGTTTTTTTCTTTCCCACCGGCATAGCCGGAGATTACCGTGATGACTCCGTCTAGATCTTCAAAGGGTGCTTCGACACACCAAAAACAACCTCCTGCAAAAGTGGCTAATTCAGTTTTTCCTGAAAATTGAGCAAGTTTTTGGCTATCGTCTTTTGTCAGTTCCTGAGTTTCGGCGGACTCCTGGGGACTACCGCAAGCCAAAAAGAGTCCAAGCATGAAAATAAGCATAATGCTGTAGTTGGTTTTTATATGATACATTCTGATGGATTAATGTTGTTCGGTTCGGTTTTTGTAATTCTTAATCTTGAACCAACTCTTAAACCCAACAATCTGGTTTCTGTTTTGATTCATTGACTTTAGATACGTAAAAAAATTCGAAAAAGGATTGTCCCACAAATTACAAAAAGGGATTCTGCATCGACTTCTTACAAAACCTTCTAGCGATGGCAAAGCTGAACTGTTTATTTCTACTCTTTTTTCTAATCATAGCTCCACTCCAATTGCATGCACAGCAGGGTTCAGGACTAGGCTTGAAGTTTGGTACTAACTACAATACCTCGGGTAAGTATTTTAAAGATGCTGGACAGGTTTGGAAGGAGCCTTTTGGAAATGTAGGCTATCATGCGGGGCTTTTTTACACCATGAACTCCTACGATATCTATTTGCGACCTGAGGCGGTATTTACTGAGACTCGATTCCAAACGGTCAATGGAGAAGCATTTACCCAACGGATAGATGTGCCTGTTTTGGTGGGGATTCGCTTATTTAAGATCCTGACTGCTTTTGGAGGACCTTCAGTGCATTATACTTTAGAGGATAATTTTTTACCCTCCCAATCATCAAAGTTCAATAAGCGACTTCGACTTGGGTATCAGTTTGGCTTTGGAGTAGCGATAGGTCCTGTTGGTCTGGATCTTCGCTATGAGCGGGAATTCAATGACCAGCGAATCAATCTGGATAGGATTCTGGGTGCAGACAAAAGCTTTCGTTCAGAGCAGATTGTTTTGGCACTTTCCCTACGTGTTTTTGGCCCTTAATTATTGGAGAGTTTCCTCAGGGAAATATTTTGCAAAAATCTCTCTCCAAATATCATATCCAGCCTTATTCATATGAAGTTGGTCTTCTAGAAATATGTCGGACTTAGGATTCCCATCTTCGTCAAGCATAGGGGTCCAGACGTCTACAAAACCTACATTTTCTTTTTTTTCGGTGTAGGACTTCATAGCTTCATTCAGTGCCAAGTATTGCTCTTTTTTGTCCCATCTCGAAGGGCTTGGTTTTGCACTGATTAGATAGACCTGGCAATTTGGGTCTACCACTTGAATCCGCATCACAATCTGCTCGAGGTCGGCCATGATTTCATCGATCGGTGTACCATTGTTGATGTCATTGTCTCCCTCGTAAATAAATACTCGTGCGGGTCGCAATTGTAAAACCAAGGGGTATAAATGCCTCTTCAGATCCGCTGCAGTAGATCCGCCAAACCCGGTATTAATGATTGGTTTTTGAGGGAAATCTTCCTGGAGGCTGACCCACATCCGTATCGAAGAGCTTCCTGTGAAAAGCGTGCTTCCCACCTGATAACCCTCGCGTTTTAGTCTGTCAGTAATAAGTTTGACTTCCTTGTCAAAAGGAACAGTCTGAGATTGGACTTCTCCAATGAAAAAGCCGATCAAAAAGAAAAGGGAAACTAAGGTCGTTTTCATTTTCCAAACATAATTCAAAATAGCCCTGATCCAAAACCGTTCATCCACTGAACGAAACCGAACAGATCGTACGCTTTTCAAGCTTGTTCATTTCTGATGTTTTGACACGAAAAACAAGCTTTCTGCCCCCAATCTAGGCATTCCGCCCCAATGAGAAAACAGCCCATCTGTTTTGCATGCATTTTGGCGTTAAGTATCAAACAGATCACCAAATGCCTTTATTATGAATCAATTGACTAGATTTTTTTGGTTTTGCAGCGGAGCCAATTTTTCCATTTTGAAGCGAACGCCCACCGAATCCAATAAGTATGTTGGCATCGGTGCGACTGTGTTTTTTACTGGAGTTTTGGCAGCTTTGGCCGCAGGCTATGCCCTTCATACCGTATTTCAAAGCCTTTGGCCTGCGATTTTATTTGGGATGCTTTGGGGCTTGATGATTTTCAATTTGGATCGGTTTATCGTTTCCAGTATGCGGAAAAATGGGAATGCATGGGCAGAATGGAAGCTAGCCATTCCAAGATTGGTCTTGGCCGTTTTATTGGCCTTGGTCATTTCTAAGCCTTTGGAATTGAAAATGTTTGAGCGGGAAATCAATCGGAAATTGGACGAAAAGAAGACTGAATTCATCGCTCAATCCAAAGCTAATTTGGCCAAGGGCTTTCCTGAAATTCAAGAATTGGAATCTGGAATAGAGACGCTAAAAGCAGAGGTTTCTGAGGCGGAGGCTTTTCGCGATCAACTTCAGAAGGAATATGATGCAGAGCGATTCGGCGATAAGACTTCAGGTACTAGCGGGATTGTAGGGCTTGGTACAAATGCCAAGAAAAAAGAACAACAGCTGGATGCGGCGCAGCTGGTTTTGAATGATTTGCGAAGCAGAAACCAAGTTCGAATTGACACACTAGAGGCCCAGATTCGGGAGTTTATGGCTTTGCGTCAGGCAGAGTTTGAAAAGCAGCAACCGGGTATCGAGGGCTTTGATGGACTAGCCGCGCGGATAGATGGGCTTTCCACTTTGACTGGCGAAAGTTCGGCTATGGCTTTAGCCAACACTTTCATTGTGCTGCTTTTCATCGCGATCGAGACGGCACCGATTTTTGTCAAATTGATATCACCTCGTGGGCCTTATGACGAACTTCTTGAACTTCATGAGGAAAAGGTAAAACTATTTAAAGGAGAAAAATGGGTCATTGCAAAAGGTGAGTCGGATGCTCGGGTTGGTTATTTTCAAGACACTCACTTCTACGCTACTGACTTGAAAAAAGAAAAAATCAACCGAAAAAACCGAGCTGAAACTGATCGGGAATTGGCAAATTGGGATTGAAAAAGCGAAGAAAATCAGGGAGTTGTTTTGAAATACGTGTAAATTTATTTTTCTTTACGGCAGGTTTTAAATGAAAGAAGCCATGGACACTAAAATCACTTTGTCTTTCAATAAAGACATCATCGACCGAGCCAAGGATTTTGCCAATCAAAACAACATCAGTCTTTCCCGACTGACGGAATTTCTTTATGCCCAGATGACTTCCAAAAATTACCAATCGTTGGAAGAGCTTCCAATTGCTGATTGGGTGAATATGGTGTCTGAGGGTGAGGTAGAATACAAGCGCACCGCATCGAGTCGAAAGGCAATGAAAGATGAGTTTTTTGGCAGCAAAAAATGAAGGTTTTTCTAGATGCGAATGTTTTGGTTTCCGTGTTGAATAAGGAATATCCGCTTTTTCCGCATTCGGCACGAATCTTAAGTTTGGCTGATCAGCTTCGCTATCAACTTTATACCACACCCATTTGCTTGGCTATTGCTTTCTATTTTGCCGAGAAAAAAAGTGGCGCAGGCCTCGCTAAACGAAAAATGGAAGTCCTTTCTTCCAAGCTTCATATTGCTTCAGTCGATTCGATAGTGATTTTTCGAGCAGTTTCTGATCCTAGTGTGGTAGATTTCGAGGATGGCTTGGAGTATTATTCCGCTTTGCAAGATGAATGTCAAGCCATCATCACCGAGGATCCGGAAGGCTTTTATTTTTCAGAGATTCCCGTTTATGACTGTAAGAGATTCCTGGATGAAGTGGTATTTTAAATCGCCTACGGGTTCAAAATCTTTTTAGGCTCTCAGCGGCTACCTGATCCAATTGATCTATCGTTTTGCTCACCGATTTCCACTCCACGAATCCGACGATTTTGATGATAAATCCTAGGAATTTTCCAGGATTGATCAGCTTTCTTGCGAGAGTGGCAATGTTTTTATCTCGGTCCTGAATCTGAAAGTTTTTATTTGGGTCAATGTGATACTCTCCAGCATATTTCCAAGCACCGTCTCTGGCAATTTGAATCGAAAAATTAAGAAGCATCTCATCCCGACCTTTTGCCAAGGGGATTAGCCAGCCAAAAATTGGAGAAACCTTACTAATATTAGCTTTCACATCGTCGACTAGCTCTGAAAGAATGAAATTGATTTGGTCAAAATCACTTTTGATCCCTTGAAGATCTTTCCCTTTCATAGTTTCAGAGGCAGCGATTCCAAGGTCCAAATTGATATGGGCGTTGATGCCCAAGAGTAAGTGTTGCAATACGAGATGCTTGGTGTTTCTGCTGGCCTCAAAAGCCAATCTCCAGCTTTCAGTGATTGCTCGACTTTGCACCCAATCTTCATACGCGTCGATAAATCGCTTGGCAAAAAGTACATCTAGGACTTCCATTCGAGGATTGTCTTCGAATTCTCCTGCCAGAATTCCATCTCTGACCCTTCGTGTGACTTGCCTGTAAAGAATCGCAAAATATCCGATCCGACTTTGCTTGGAACGGCATTCAGAAATGATTTGATCCAATTTTTTAAGAACCTCTTCGATTTTTGTCATTTACCTATTTGATAAAAAATCCTTCTAATAAATCCCCGACATAAAATGCCACAATGGCAGCCAGTAAGCCCAAACCTAGTGTTTCGAAAATACTCTTACCTGCTGCAGTTTGATTGACCCAGCTTTTCATCCAACCAATTATGATAAAAGCTAGGCCGGTTAGGATGCTGGTGAATAAAAAAAGATGCTTATCGATGGGGCTAAAGAAATCAATCAAATAAACCAGAAGGGGGATAAATCCGACCAGGATGAAGGAAATCAATGTGGCTAACCCGATTTTGAAGGGACTTTTATTCTCTTCCATCATTTCGAGTTCATCTTTCATCATCTCGGCTACCCAAAGATCCTTGTCCGAGCAGATTTGGTCTACGACTTTTTCTAACAACTCACCTTTGAAACCTTTTGCCTCATAGATTTCGCGGATTTCTTCCCGTTCCTTTTCAGGTATATTTTCTACCTCCCAATATTCGATTTTCTCATGTTTTTTGAAATTCTCCCGGTCGGTTTTGGCAGAAAGATAGGCCCCTACAGACATAGAGAAACCATCAGCAAGAAGATTTGCAAAGCCAAGAATAATGATGATTCCCGTGTCGAGATTGGCTCCAAAGCCTCCTGCTACTACTGCAAAAGTGGTAACTGCTCCGTCTATACCTCCGTAGACAAACTCTCGCATGTATTCTTGAAGTTTGCCAAAGCGTTCAGATTCCTGATGTAATACTCTCTCGTTCATGATTAGCGGAGATTTTTTAAGAAAAACTGCTTTACATTCTCTCCCATTACAGCCCTTATTTCAGATTCTGAGAAACCTGCTTCTAGAAGTCCTTCCACGATCAGCGGTAATCCTGTAATATCAAATGGAACAGCAACTGAGCCATCGTAATCGGAACCTAAGGCTACATACTCAATTCCTACCAAATCACGCACGTGTTTGATAGAAGCGATAATGTTAGGGATTTCCGGTGTGCCGACTGCCATATCAAAAAAAGCAATCCCGATGATTCCTCCGTTTTTTGCAATTCTTTGAATTTGCTCATCGCTAAGGTTTCGCTGGGAGTCTAATACAGCTCTTACTCCCGTATGGGAAACCATTACAGGTTCATTACTTAGATTAAGCACATCTTCTACAATTGCTGGGGATGAATGGGCAAGGTCAATGAATATACCAAGTTCATTCATCCGCTCAATGGCTGCTCTGCCAAACTCCGAAAGCCCCTGACCGCTTTCACCGTGAGCTGAGCCGCCAAATTCATTGTCAAAGAAATGAGTGGGCCCTATCATCCGGATTCCTGTTTCGTACACCGCATCGATATTTTCGATATTTCCCTCCAAGGCATGTCCTCCTTCGATTCCAAGCATACCACCAATAGCTTTTGGATTGGATTCGCGCATTTGTAGAAGTTTCTCAAAGTCAGCCTTTGTCTTAATCAGGATAGCATTTTTACCTTCTTTGGAAATAAAGCCATCTAAGGCCCGAGCCTGGGTAAGTGTACGATTGATCAGACTAAACCAGTTCGATGGGCTTTCACCTTTTGCAATGGTAAGCGGGGTGATATTGTCAAAAGCGTCGGAGCTGTTTACCTGCATGTTTTGACCGGCTGGAGATTTAGAAACGATCGTAAACATCTCCAAAGCAACATTTCCTTCCCGCATTCTTGGGAAATCCACATGGCCCCGGTCTCCTCTTTTGGTCAGATCTCTCCCCCAAAGCAAAGCATCGCAGTGAAGGTCAGCGATAAAATCTAGTCGGTCATAAAGCTCTTGAGCTTCTGCTGAGACGACATAGGGACCTGGGATTTTTACAGGATTTCTCTGCGCTTCGATGTAGGAAGGGACCGTATTGATCCCGATTAGATAAATCACAAAGAGTGATAAAAGGAAAATCAGAATTTTCTTCATAAGCTGGGTAAATTCTGATTAAGATAGTAAAAGAATGAGTATTTAGAAATGAGGCTGCTAAGCAAAGTTTCCTTTCCTAATGGATGGAATCAGGAAATTTAGAAAAAAGAGCTTAGTTCGCATTTCTAAGAGAATCGTATTTCATGGAGAGCCTTATAGGTCTGAAACTGTACAGGCTTATCAAGCTTCCTGTTCCAAATATTCTTCTCCGGTTAGGATAGGCTCCAGGTTTTCAAGCTCTTCCATGGTGAATATCCTGGACCGAATGATGAACCGGATTCCCATGGGAATTTCGATCGAGAAGCTACTGCCTCGACCTGGAGTAATGTCTAAAGTTAATTGGGTGTGTTTCCAGTACTCAAACTGATCGGCGGACATAAAAAAGTCACATCCATAGACTTTCCCCATCCAAACATCTTGAGAGCCTACCTTAAAATCTCCCTTTTCGAAGCACATGGGAGAAGAGCCATCACAGCAACCTCCGCTTTGGTGAAACATCAATTCGTTACCGAATCGCCTTCGTAAGGTATCGATGGTTTCTTTCGCCGCATCAGTGATCAAAATTCTTTTGGTTTGAGGCATGGTTTTTTGGGTTTAGGTTTAAAGCAAATAAAGGCGGGGAAAAGTTCTCCCCGCCTTTGAATCATAGAAATCGTTAATTCTAGAAGAATCCTAATTTCTGCTTGCTGTAGGAGATCAACATGTTTTTGGTCTGACGATAATGATTGAGCATCATCGCATGGTTTTCACGTCCAAATCCTGATTTTTTGTACCCTCCAAACGGCGCATGCGCTGGATAGGCGTGGTAGCAATTGACCCAAACTCGTCCGGCCTTGATGGCACGCGGTACTTGATAAAGCTCATGAGCATCTCTAGACCAAAGGCCAGCGCCTAGTCCGTACATGGTGTCATTGGCGATTTCAATTGCCTCTTCGGTAGTTTTGAACGTAGTCACACAAGTGACCGGCCCAAATATTTCCTCTTGGAAGACACGCATCTTATTGTGTCCCTTAAGGATAGTTGGTTGAATGTAATAGCCAGTTTCCAAACCGGAATTCAATCCTGCTTTGGCGCCTCCAGTGAGGACTGATGCTCCTTCTTGTTTCCCGATTTCGATATAAGAAAGAATCTTTTCATACTGATCGTTGGAGGCCTGAGCACCCATCATGGTGTCTTCGGCCAAAGGATGTCCCATTTTGATAGCCTTGGTCCGAGCAATGACTCGTTCCATGAATACGTCATAGATATCTTCATGAACCAAAATTCGAGAAGGACAGGTACAAACTTCACCTTGATTGAGCGCAAACATCACAGCACCTTCCACACACTTGTCAAAGAAATCATCATCGGCATCGGCGATTGACTTCATGAAGATATTTGGAGATTTTCCTCCCAGTTCCATGGTGACAGGAATAAGGTTTTCAGAAGCATATTGCATGATTAGTCTACCCGTGGTGGTCTCTCCGGTGAAGGCTACTTTAGCTACTCTTGGAGAGGTCGCTAATGGCTTTCCAGCTTCCGGCCCAAATCCAGATACCACATTCAATACACCTGCAGGTAAAATGTCTCCGATCAATTCCATCAATACCATGATGCTTGTTGGAGTTTGCTCAGCTGGCTTTACCACAGTGCAGCAGCCTGCAGCTAGTGCCGGAGCGATTTTCCAGGTAGCCATCAGAAGCGGGAAGTTCCAAGGAATGATTTGTCCTACTACACCAAGTGGCTCATGGAGGGCGATGCTTACAGTATGTTCATCATGTTCTGAGATAGTGCTTTCATCAGCACGGATGACACCGGCAAAATATCTGAAGTGATCCACACAAAGTGGAAGATCGGCAGCTCTTGTTTCTCGTAGTGCCTTACCATTGTCGATGGTTTCGATTCTTGCTAGCATTTCGAGATTTTCCTCGATGACGTCAGCGATCTTGTTCAGGATTCTTGAGCGCTCAGTAGGGGAGGTTTTGGACCAAGCCGGAAATGCTGCATGAGCTGCATCGAGAGCCATGTCTATATCCTGCTTATTTCCTCGGGCTGCTTTTGCAATCGGCTTTCCATCTATTGGAGAAATATTGTCGAAATATTCTCCTGAGCTCGGGGCTACCCACTTGCCTCCTATGAAGTGGTCGTATTTTTCTTTCAGTTGAGGTCTTTCTACAGGCTGAGCCTGTGATAATGTCAGATTTTCCATTTGTTAAAAGGTTATTTTTGGTTTATTCTCAAAATTCTTTTTTATTCAGAATAAATAATTGCACAGAATGATCACATCATGCACTTATATTGATATTCTGAAATAAAAAAGAAATTTCATTTGTCGTTATAAGTTAATATTTTTTTTTAATTTATTGATTATTAGAAAATTACCGAATGTCCCAAAATAACTTCATTGCCGGCGTCCCATGGAGAAATCCAAGAGATCTAAAGACCCTGGTTGAAAATCGAACTACCTATACACTCGACAGTTGCGAGCTAAATATTTTTGAAACGCATCAGGAAGCTTCTGATGTCAATCTTGTTTTTGGGGATTTGGTCTTGACTACCATGCTGAAAGGCAAGAAGGTTATGCATTTATTTGACCGGCCTGGATTTGATTATTTGCCAGGGGAGTCTGTGATAGTTCCTCCCAATGAAGTGATGAAGATTGATTTTCCGGAAGCGCAATGGGATAATCCTACCCAGTGTATTGCTTTATCAATCTCCAAGGAGATGATAGAAAACACCTTCAATATGCTGAATGAGCGTTTGCCGGATAAGGTGTTGTCTCAAGAATGGGGCTTAGACCTGAGTTATTTCCATTTGATTAATACGCAAGATCTCTCTGAAATAATCAATCGTTTCATCAAAATTGGAGTAAAAGAGCGATCAAAAGAAAAGGATTTAATCGCCTCCCTCGCGCTCAAAGAGCTATTGATTCGATTAAATCAAACGCAAGCCCGTGAAATGCTTCAAAAGACTTACAAGGAGCTTTCATCTGGAAACAGGTTAGCACATGTCGTGGATTTCATCAAAAAAAATATTAGAGAAAATCTCACGCTGGAGCAATTGGCTTCCCAAGCCTGTATGAGTAAATCACACTTTGTGCGAACCTTTAAGCAAGAACTTGGACAGACCCCAGTGGAATTCATCCTTTCTGAAAGGCTCAAGCTAGCACGATACTATTTACAGATTGGGGGATTTCAGGTGAAAGAAGTAGCAGTCATGTCTGGATTCAATTCTATCGGGTATTTCATTCGAGCCTTTAAGCAAGAATACGGTACTACTCCGAAATCTTTTCAAAAGCAGTGATTATATTTTCTCCTGTATTTGGTTATTTGTCAGCAATTTTTGTATGTTTAAGAAATTTTGGTGATTCAAAATTTAATCTTATTGCCCAATCGCCGAAGTTTATTTGGTTTTACTTAATCAACAATAGACCCATGAAAGAAGCCTGTTTCTAGAAACAGGCTTTCTTTTTTACTAGATATTGTATTTTATTTTGTTTGATTTATAAATACTGGTTTAAAATTTTACTCATTTTTTAAAATATTTTGTAGAAATAATAAATATAGGTTTGTAAATACACCATGAATATTATTTTAATTTCTGAAGCTATTAATTCCTAAAACCAAAAAAACCTCTCCGAAAGCTCAGAGAGGTTTTATCATCAATTAACCCTTTAATCCAAAAAATCTTAGTCTTTTGGAAGATCTTTCTTAGCTAAATAAAAATCTACCATTTCATAGTCACTCGCTTCTCGCTCTTGCATTTCAGCTACTGTCTTCGGTGGAGGGACGATTGCTTTTTCTCCAGGGGTCCAGTTCAATGGAAGCGCCACTTTATGCTTGTCGGCCGTTTGCAAAGCAATCAATGCTCTTTTGATCTCATCCATATTTCTTCCCACATTGAGTGGATAGTACATGATCAATCTGATCTTTCCGGCAGGATCGATAAAGAAGACTGCACGAACTGCCGCAGTCTCGCTCTCACCAGGCTGAAGCATACCGTATAGCTTCGAAACACTCATGTCGATATCTGCGATGATCGGAAACTCGAAAAGGACGCCGGTATTCTTTTTTACATTATTCACCCATGCAATGTGAGCATGGATGGAATCAATACTCAATCCCACCAATTTGGTCTGATGCTCGTCAAAGAAGTTTTGATCCAATGCAAATCCACTCATTTCAGTAGTACAAACCGGCGTAAAATCCGCTGGGTGAGAGAATAGAATGGTCCAGCTGTCTTTGATATATTCGGAAAACTTCATTTTTCCGGTGGTGGTCATCGCTTCAAAATCAGGAGCTAAATCTCCTATTCTTGGCATAGTTGGAATTTGATTTTCTGTATCCATTATTAAATCGTTTTTGTTATTTGATAGAACAAATCTAACTCACTCCTTCCGCACAGGACGTGACCTTGGTCACCTCAAGCCGCCTGATTTATTTTTTTTCTGATTGTCTTTTTCTATGTGCCATGCGGGATTTTCGATTTCATTAGCGTAGATGTAGCTTACTATTTTTTGTAGGTCTTCATTGGACACTGCGGGTTTTGGCATCAATCCGAAACGGTTGATTGGTCCCTTCATCAATGCCTTCTCCTCAGTTGGATTTTGGATGAATTCTATCATTGCTTCTTCAAAATCAGCTTTTTCTGGATAAGCTTCTAAGTAATGTTTTTCCATTCCCCAAAGTGGAGGGGCTATTATTTCATCATGAGACTTTGACTTGGGATTATGGCAGGCGTAACAGTGTTTTTGAAGTAAAACCAAGCCTTCATCCGATATTAATTCTTCTCGAATGTCAATAGGAGAGCTGGGGAACTCAAAATCTTTGGCTGGTACTTCTGGAGAGTTGACCAGTAATTGTAGAAGAAATAGTATAGAGATCATAAATTAATTGGGTTGACAAGTGGTGTTGCTGGAGTTTACAATGCGATCAAATTCTTCTATGCTGATATAGCTGGGGTTGTAGGTTACTCCTAGAGTAGTGGCTTGATTATAGAAGGCCCGCATGTGATTTTCTGAACCGCATTTGAGCCTTTCGTAGAGTTGAATCAACTCTGGCTTTTGAGTAGATGCTATGGCTAGCTCCAAGTCAAAAATATCCATATCCTCTATCAAAAGTCCGACTTTAGTAGCCTCTTCCAGTGAAATATCAACTTTGGATGTAAGCTCAGAATAAAGATTTTGAAGTGTGGTGTTGGTGAATTCTCCAGGTGAGATGCTTCCATCCAAAGGGTCTGACAGCTGATAAGCTCCCATCACTTGGAGGACGGAATTGATATGCTGGGTTTAGCTTCTGGATATATTTTGGAAAATCGAAACTCCATACTTTTCAAATGCATAGGTATATACATCGTGGGCGAGTTTTTCTTCCTCCCGAGTAAAGAGGAGGTCAGATAATTCGGCTTCAGAAAGACCTGTTTTTACGGCAGGATTTATTTCTTCTTGGCATCCTACAATTGGCAGGATCATAAAACCAAGGGCGTAGAGTAGCTTTTTCATTTCCTTTACATTTAAAGTGAATGAAAATTCGCGATATCCTCAGCTAAAATCAGTGATATTTCTCACCTAGACTGCTTTAATAGCTGCTCTCATCCAGTTTTACTTTTCCCCGGTAGGTCCAGTAAATAATAATCGTGTATGAGGCGACAAAAGGAAGCCCAAAAGCTGCCAAAATAGCCATGGTCTTGAGTGTGTACCCCGAAGATGCAGCATTGTAAATGTCCAGATTGAATGCAGGGTCTAGATTGGACACCATCAGATTGGGGAAAATCCCAAGTGCAAAAAGCATCACGATCGCTGCAATCATGCTACCAGAAGAAATAAAGGCCCATCCCTCACGACCTTTGGCCATCATCCTTGGAATATTCGCTATTGCCAGGATATTCAGCAGTACAATGGTCCAAGCAAAAACAGAGATTAACGTTTGATGATTTTCTACCAATTCATGCTTATTGCCGGGAAGGTCAATTTGTCCAAAAGAAAAATTGGCGATCATCTCAGGCTTCAGGTAAAGGGTAAAACCTGAAAATCCCAGATAAAACACCACAAAAATCCAATAATTGATTTTGATCCATTTTTGAATTTGCTTCTGCAGATCTCCCTCAGTTTTCATATTGAGATAGATGCCTCCGTGCAGTGCAAACATGGACAGGGAGAAAAATCCAGCCATCAAGGAGTAGGGATTGAGTAGGTCAAAGAAATTACCCTGATACTCCATATCACTTCCTATCGGAAAGCCAATTACCACATTGCCGATGGCTATTCCGAAAAGTAAAGCTGCTACTATAGACCCTAGACTAAAACCCCAGTCCCAGAAATTACGCCAGCGGGGATTTTCTTCTTTGGAGCGAAACTCGATGGAAACGGCCCGAAAAATCAAGGCAATGAGCAATAACATAAAGGGCAGGTAAAAACCCGAAAATGCAGTCGCATATACATTTGGGAAGGCTGCAAACAAGGCCCCACCTGCTGTGATCAGCCAAACTTCATTTCCATCCCAAACTGGACCGATGGCATTCATCATAATTCGGCGGTTGTAGTCTCCTTTGCTTCGCAAGTGAAGAATCCCAACGCCAAGATCGAATCCATCCAAAATCGCATAACCGATTAACAGTACGCCTACAAGTATGTACCAAACAATATTGTAATCCATGATCAATGAGGTTTTAGAGCGTCCATTCGTTCTGATTTCTTTTTGTAGCCAGCTTCCACTGTTGCCACGTGGTCCGGGCCATGTTTGATTTCCCTGTCTAGGACGTAGAGCCAAACGAAGAATAAGAGGATGTAAACCAGGACGAAAAGAATTAATGATATCATGACTTCCGGTGCGGAAATAGATTTGGAGACTCCTTCACTTGTCCTCAGCAGCCCTTGCACAATCCAAGGTTGGCGGCCTCGCTCAGCTGAGACCCAGCCCAATTGATTGGCCATGACCGGAAGAGCTACCGCAGGAATGTAAAGTTTGATCAGCCAGGACCAACTAGGTGTGAAGAGCTTTTTCTTCCAAAGCAGGAACAAACTCAGTAACGTCGCAGCGATAAATAGCATCCCTAATGCTACCATTAAGTGGTAACTCTGGAAAACTCCGTTTACTGCAGGCCAGTCTTCTTCGGGAAATTCTTCTAAGCCTTTGACTTCCCCCTCAAAATCTCCATGAACCAAGAAACTTAGCATTCCGGGAATGGCAATTCCAGAGGTCTCACGAGTTTCCGGGTCAGTCCACCCGAATAGATATAATGGAGCGTTTGTCTGTGTCTCGTAAAGTCCTTCAAAGGCTGCTAGTTTCGCAGGTTGCCATTCGTTGACGATTTTGGCGTGTTCGTGGCCTACAAAAGGCTGTGCCAAAGAGGCAACGGCTGCTAATCCCAAAGCAATGGCAAAGGATTTTTTGGCAAAATCTACATGCTTCTTTTTGATCAGGTAGTAAGCCGAGACACTCAAAACTAAAAAGGCTCCCTGAATCCAAGCTCCCAAGATCACATGCGTAAAACGAACCATGGCAGAAGGATTGAAGACCATTTCCCAGAAATCCGTGATCACCGCTCGCCGAATTCCATAATCCACCACAATTTCATAAGCAACTGGAGTTTGCTGCCAGCTATTGGCTACGACTATCCAGAATCCTGAAAGGATACTGCCCAAAGCCACCATGATAGTAGCAAAGAGGTGCATGCCCGGCTTGACCCGATTCCAACCAAACAATAGAATGGCCAAGAAGCCAGATTCCAGAAAAAAGGCAAAAATGCCCTCAGCAGCCAATGGCGAACCGAAAATATCCCCGACAAATCTAGAATAGGTGGACCAATTGGTACCAAACTCAAACTCCATGACGATACCTGATGCCACACCCACGGAAAAATTTGCCGCAAAAATCTTTATCCAGAATCTCGTGATTTTTTCGTAGATCTTCTTTTTGGTGATAATGTAAAGTGATTCATATATCACCAAAAGCAGTCCCAAACCAATACTGAAAGGCGGGAAGATATAGTGAAACATGATGGTGAAGGCAAACTGTATCCGCGAAAGCGTCTCTACGTCCCAGGTCATGATACTTGGTTTTTGGATTTCTTATAAATGAGAAAAGTCGATACTACAAACACGAGTCCGACAATGATTTTTAGAAGCTTGCCTCCATCAAAACCTGCAATTTCACTCTCAAAAAAAGGGATCTTTGAAATGATCCTGAAAGCCACCATTAAGCCCAGTCCAAGTAGAAAAATTAATTGGCTTTTAGACTTCATGATTTTTTAATTTTGGTTTTGGAACAAACTTTCTCAAAAGTACCTTTCTTAAAATACAAAAAGGTGATTGATGTCACCTTTTCAATTAACAAAATATTTCGTTTATGAAGAAGGAGATCGGTAATTATTTGGACTTCTGTTTTAAGGATTTTGAGTCAGATCTGAAAGAGGAAATTCTCGACTGTGCGGACTTGCTGGTACTTCCCGCTGATGATTTGATGATGGATATCGGCCAAAAAGTAGAGATTATTCCTTTGATCGTTTCAGGTCAAGTCAAGGTGTTTCGCGAAGATGAGGATGATCATGAACTATTCATGTATTATCTCGGTCCCGGAGAAGCCTGTGCCATCACCATGATTTGTTCCGCTCGTGAAGGCTATTCAAAGATTAAGGCTATTCCTGAAGAAGAAACTACCGTGATTGTCGTGCCGATCTCCAAGCTGGATGAATGGATGCCAAAGTATAAGTCTTGGTACTATTTTGTGATGGATACCTATCAGGATCGATTTGAAGAGTTGCTGAAAGTGGTGGACGGGATTGCCTTTCATCGCATGGATGAGCGATTGATCGAGTACTTGGAGAAAAATGCC
>LJXT01000013.1 GCA_001314815.1 Algoriphagus marincola HL-49 | reverse complement strand
GATTGGCATCCGCCAAGGCTTCCCCGATCCCCACCAATGCATTGGTGGTGCCGGAAAGAGCAGATAGGACGACAATCGTTGGTTCATCAGATGCTGTTACGAGGTCTTTGACCTGATGCATGCGCTCGGGTTTACCCACAGAGGTCCCCCCGAATTTCATTACCTTCATAGTATTTCGGAAAATAGGTTTGGTTTTTTTCTCTTGCTTCTTGGATCTAGCTTCTAAATTCTGATTTAAAATCCCAGCATTTTCACGGCAGTGATGGCTGCTTCATCACCTTTGTTTCCGTGTTTTCCACCTGCACGATCCATTGCCTGCTGCTGATTGTTTGGGGTTAAAACTCCAAAAATCACCGGCTTGTTAAACTTCAGCCCAACTTCCGTGATGCCATGGGCTACTGCATCGCAGATAAAGTCAAAGTGACGGGTTTCCCCCTGAATCACACAGCCCAAACAGATGACCGCATCGATGGATTCGTCTTGGGCACACCATTGGGCGCCAAGCGTGAGCTCAAAAGAACCAGGGACGTTTTTTCGGATGATGTTTTCCTTCTTTGCTCCATGCTGTAGCAGGGTCTGATAGGCTCCGGAGTAGAGGGATTCGGTCACATCCTCATTCCATTCTGAGACGACGATGGCGAATTTTTTAGCACTGATGTCTGCAATATTTTTTGAGCTGTATTCGCTCAGGCTTTTGTTGGAAGTAGCCATATAGAATTGTTCATGTGTTTATAATTTGATTTTCAAAGGCCACATGGAATCTTTGACGATTAAAACAATCATTTCCCTATATGTTTAATGATGATTTTAATCGTGTCGATTTCATTTGGGTAAAAACAAAAAAGAGTAAGACCCGCAGGACCTTACTCTTCTAAAATGCTATGAACTAAAGCATTACTTAGCGGCAAGGCCTTCTAAGCGTGCTTTGTGTTTTCGAGCAAAAGAATACTCATAAGACTCGTAGTAATTTGTTTCGATTTCATCATAGGAAGCGATTGCATCTTCAATTCGTCCGGCCTCTTCGTATGCGATAGCAAGTTTGTTGAGGTATTTCGGAGTGAAATATTCATTTTCCTTGTAGGAAGCCGCTTTTTCATAGTTTGAAATAGCCTGATCCAAATTGCCACTTTCTAAATGAGCATCACCTAGAAGGGAATAAGCTTTGGCCTGTACCAAGTAGTCATCAGAAGAAAACTTCTCCAAATATTCGATTGCTTCTCCAAAGTTTTTCTCAGATAGATAAATCGAACCGATGTAGAAGTTGGCCAAATTAGCGGCATCCGTACGTGGATACTCATCGACGATTTCTAGGAAACCTGCATTGATTCCATCACCATTCAGTGCAAAATCAACACTGTCTTGCTCGTAGAAATACACAGCCTGAAACATCTCCGCCTGCGCTTCATTATTTTTATTTTCGTTATCGATCTGGAAATATAAAATTCCTCCGATCAAAATGATGGCAGCGATCAAAACGCCACCCAATACTTTGCTATTCTGCTTCAGAAAAGCTTCACCACGACCAAGTCGCTCTGCCAATACTTCTGGATTCTCCAGCAAGTCCTTTGGATCCTGTTGTGCTGCTTTTCCGGATTTAGTTTTTGCCATGTTACTCAATTTTCGAGTCGCAAATATACGGTTTTTATGATTTAGACAAAGCCAAATAAAAAAGCCATGATTTTATTAATAATCACGGCTTTCAATGACTTGATGATTCACTTATTCCATTACAAAAGGATAGTCTTCCTGCACATAGACATCCTGGAAGGCTACTTCCCCTTCAGGCCATGGAGACTCCTCTGCAAATTTGACGGCGTCAGTTACTTTCTTTTTAACCCGAGCGTTGATTTCGGATATTTCATCCTCGGTCATGATTTTGTTGTCCTGAATCGTCTTTAAAACCTGTTCGATCGGGTCTTTCATTTTATATTCTTCCACTTCCTCTTTGGTACGATACTTCTGAGGATCAGACATGGAGTGACCTTTGAATCGATAAGTTCTGAATTCCAAAAGCGTAGGCCCATCCCCTTTTCTAGCTCGCTCAGCTGCTTCAGCTACTGCTTCGTGAATGGCTTCTACATTCATCCCATCGACAGGGAAAGAAGGGATGTCATAAGCTTCACCAAGTTGATAAAGCTCAGTGACATTGGAAGTACGGGCTACTGAAGTACCCATGGCATAGCCATTGTTTTCAATGACAAAAATGACTGGGCTCTTATAGATCATGGCAAGGTTGAGCGCTTCGTGAAAAGCTCCCTGTCTTACTGCACCATCACCCATTTTACAAATACAGACGTTTTGAGTGCCTTTATATTTCTCAGCAAAGCCAATTCCCAAGCCCATAGGAACCTGTGCGCCTACAATCCCATGGCCTCCCATGAAGTTTCGCTCCTTGTCAAAGATGTGCATAGATCCGCCTTTCCCTTTGGTAGTGCCGGTGATTTTTCCAAAAAGCTCAGCCATCACTGCACCCGGATCGGTACCGAGTCCTAGTGGGTGGGCATGACAGCGATAGGCGGTGATCCATTTGTCATCCTTAGTCAAGGCAGTGATAGCACCTGATGCACAGGCTTCCTGACCGATGTATAGGTGACAGAATCCACGGATTTTCTGCTGACCATAGAGCTGACCTGCTTTTTCCTCAAACCTTCGCATCAAAAGCATGCTTTCATACCAGTAGGCATAGGTTTCCTTGGAATATTTCACTTTTGACTTACTTGCTGTCGTTCTCTTTGCCATATCGTACTATTAAAATATGCTAATTTAGGCCCCAAATATAACCAACCTCTCCTAAAATTAAGGCTGTCGCCAAAATAATTCCCCAGACCCATGTACCTAAAGTCCCTGGAACTCTTACAATTCAAAAACCATGAGAAAACCCGGCTGGACTTTTCCCCACAGATTAATTGCTTTACTGGCCTCAACGGAAGCGGCAAGACCAATGTTTTGGATGGAATTCATTACCTCTCCCTCACCAAAAGTGCGGTCCAGTCCAGCGATTCGCTGAATGTACGGCATGATCAGGGCTTTTTTGCGATCAAAGGGCAATTTGAAATTCAAGAAAAGCCGCTGGAGGTGAGATGCACCTTTGAACTCGGAAAAAAGAAGCAAATCTGGCAAAATGGGAAAACGCTTGAAAAAACCTCCGAGCATGTAGGGCTAATTCCCTTGGTGTTGATTGCCCCCGACGATACCGAGTTGATCAAAGGAGGGAGTGAAGGTCGTCGGAAGTTTTTTGATGGATTGCTTTCACAGCTCGATCGGCAGTACCTGAACAAACTCATTCGCTATCATCATTTTCTTAAGCAGCGAAATGCTCTTTTGAAGCAATTTGCCGAGACGGGAAGAAGAGATATGACCTTATTGGGAAGCTATGACGAAGAAATGATCCGGCTGAGTCAGGAGCTGGCGCAAAGAAGGTCCCAACTCATGGAGGAAGTGGCACCCATGCTTCAGGCGCATTATGAAGAAATCTCTCAGGGTCAGGAGAAAGTAACCATTCAGTATCAGACCGAGGCACTTCGGGAGGATTTTGGAGATTATTTTATGAGTCTTCGCAAAAAGGATCAGATCACTAAAAACTCCAATGCTGGCGTCCATAAAGATGACTACAATTTCCTGATTGGAGATCACCCCATCAGGAAGATTGGCAGTCAGGGACAGCAGAAGTCCTTTATCATCGCGTTGAAACTGGCCCAATTTCAGATTTTCGAAAAAGATCGGGGGGAGAAGCCTTTATTATTATTGGATGATATTTTTGACAAGCTGGATGACACCCGTATCGCCCAATTGATGCAGCTGATCTCCCGCCATACCTTCGGGCAAATCTTTCTGACCGATGCCCGACCCGAGCGATCCCACGCCATCCTCACGCAATTGGACTCCGAGGTCTTTTTCTTTGGGGTGGAAATGGGGAAGGTGGAAAGGGAATAAAAAAGATGGCGGAATTTTTTTAGAAATTAATACTCCCTGATCAAGACCTCTGCGGGGATTTTCAGTTTCTCATTAAGTTTCCGGATCATAGAAAGACTTAATTTTCGCTTTCCAGATAGGATCTCTGATTTTCTGGATCGGGCACCCAAAATTTCAGAAAGCTCGGATTCGGAGATTCCCATTTGATCCAATCGAAATTTTATCGCTTCAATTGGATGAGGTTTTGGAATTGGGAAATGTACGCTTTCATATTCTTTGATCAGAATAGAAAGCACCTCCAACTCATCCGAAGCTTCCGACTCTGGTGCTAAATGTTGTTGCATTAGATCGTAAGCACGCTCCAAAGCAATTTCGTATTCGCTGTTATTTTTTATTGGCTTTAACATACCTGATGATTTTTGCGTCTATTTTGTCGTATTCCTGATGAGTTCCAAACCAAACGATAAAGACAATTTTTAATCTATATTCGATATCCACAATCAAGCGAAAGGAATTTCCATGAATATTGAAAATCACTCTTTTGTCTGATATAATTGAAGCATTGTGAAATTGAGACTTCAATTCATTTGGACTATTCCATTCTGCTGAAAGGGCTTCTTCATGCCATGCCAAAAGGCTTTGCTTTGCCTTTGGATAAGCAATACACCATTCCTTCAGAGTTTTTACCGCAATGATGCGCATGCACAAATATACAAAAATGTTACCGTTTTGGTTACGATTTGATTTAAATAAAAAAAGAGGCCGAAGCCTCTTTTCATTATTTCCACAAATCTCCAGGGTATTCCCCGGTTTCGTGTAGCTTTTTCAATGCCTCGATGACCACCGGCTTGTCTTCGGTGTAGGTCACACCAAACCAGGTTTTGCCACCGGGAAGAATCTCGAATGCCGCTTTTCCAGATTGAATCAGGTTATTGGCTACCGTTGGGATATAAAATTCCGATTTGAGGTTTTCGAGATTGGCGGGGAGAAATTCATTCCACATTTGCTCGATATCACCAAACACATCCGGATGAAAACCCCAAAAATTCATAGAGACAGGCGTGTTTTCTGCAATTTCGATCACTTCGCCCTCTCCCCGACTGAGAATTTGCCCTCCTTCTCTTGCGATGGATGTTCGCTCAGTCATACCGATCAGTTGCCCCTTTTCATTGGTTTTGCAGACTCCACGGCTGACGGTTCCGTTTTCGGAAAGCACATTCTGAATGGCATAGCCAACCATGGCATGTAGATCTGGACGAACCTCCGTGGAAAGGAATTTGCCTAAGACCTCAAATGCTTCTTTTCCGTAAAAATCATCCGCATTGATCACCGCAAAAGGTTCTTTCACGGCATCTTTGGCACAAAGAACGGCGTGGGCGGTGCCAAATGGTTTTACCCGGTCTGCTTGCTTCAATTCTGCAGGCACAAAGCTATCCAAGGATTGAATCACCCAATCCACTTCTATTTTGCCCTCCAATTTTGGAAGGAATTTTTCTTTGGCTACCTCCAAGATTTCCTCTCGAACGATGAAAACTACTTTTCTAAAGCCTGCCCGAATCGCATCAAAAATGGAATATTCTAAAATAGTTTCTCCACTGGGACCAAAGCCATCAATCTGCTTATTGCCACCATATCGGCTGCCCATTCCTGCTGCTAGTACTACTAAAGTTGGTTTCTGAGTCATATCCTTTTTCACTGATAAAAAACGCTGCAAAATTAAGCGAATTGCCGGGGAGCACAAGGCAATAGCGAATTGAATTCTTACAAGGGGGCTTTATTTTTAACCTTATGCCATTAGAAATACCGATTAATTTTTATTAATAGGGTAAAATTGAAACCATAATTGGCTTTTTGGATAAAAAATTTTTCAATAGGGGATAAAAAATAAACCTAATTTTGATTTTTATTTAATTTTTGAATTACTTTCATGCCAAATTCCTAAAGAACCTCAAAACCTATTGTGAAAATGAAATCGAGCATGGCGTATTTCGACATTTCGAAAGATTCACTCATCATGCGAGATTCCATGTGGCAACTGAAAAAAATAACAAGCACATGAAAAAAATAGAAGCGATCATCCGGACTTCCCGCTTCGAAGAGATTCATAATTGTCTCTCGGGCTTAGGAGTCAAATTCCTTTCTTTTTACGAAATCAAAGGGATGGGCTTTGAGCACGCCCGGCAGGAAATGTACCGCGGTGTGGCTTACGAGCCTGCTTACATTCCGAGAACAAAGCTAGAGCTCATCGTACCGGATGAACTCAAGGATGGGGTCATTCAATGTATTCTCCGGGAAGGAAAAACCGGGGAAATCGGAGATGGAAAAATCTTTGTCTTCGATGTATTGGAGGCCTATCGAATCCGGAATAATGACACAGGCGAAAGCGCCCTTTAACCATCTCAAACCTATCTGAATCTTCTCAAACCTATGCAAGAATTATTTACCGTCAACAATCTATGGATGATGATGGCCACGATTCTGGTTTTCATCATGCACTTGGGTTTCGCCAGCTTGGAAGCCGGACTGACCCGAGCAAAAAATACTGTCAACATCCTCTTTAAAAACACCATCATTCCTGCCATCGGCCTACTTACTTATGCCTTGGTGGGTTTTAATCTGATGTATCCCGGAGCCGGTTTTGAAGGCTCGGTCTTTGGCTTTGCAGGCTTTGGCCTCAGTCTACCAGATGGCTGGGACTCTTCAAACTATAATATCGGCTACACTTATTACACCGATTTCATTTTCCAAGCTATGTTTGCTGCTACAGCAGCGACGATAGTATCCGGAGCTGTAGCTGAACGAATCAAATTAGGGCCTTTTATCTTCTTTTCCATTTTGTATGTGGCGATCTGCTATCCTATTGTGGGAATGTGGAAATGGGGTGGAGGCTTTTTGAATACCCTAGATACACCTTTTTATGACTTTGCGGGTTCGACTATCGTCCACTCTGTGGGGGGTTGGGGAGCGCTGATTGGAGCGGCTCTTCTTGGTCCTCGTGTCGGAAAATATACCGAGAAGGGCATGAGTGCAATACCGGGTCATAATCTTCCCTTAGCCACCTTTGGTGTCTTTTTACTTTGGTTTGGCTGGTTCGGTTTCAATGGCGGATCCGTCTTGAGTGCAGATCCAGGTGCTGTTTCTAAAGTATTTGTGACGACTTCTATTGCAGCAGCTTCCGGAGCTTTTGGGGCTTTGTTGATTTCCTACCTTCTGTTCAAGTCATACGATATCACCATGGTTCTCAATGGGATTTTGGGTGGGCTAGTGGGAATCACTGCAGGGGCTGATCAAATGGGCGTAGGTGAATCATCCATCATTGGTTTTATAGCAGGTGGCTTGATCGTACTTGCTGTCGTTTTCTTTGATAAAGTGAAGGTGGATGACCCTGTAGGAGCGATTTCAGTTCACTTGGTAGGAGGTATTTGGGGAACCCTAGCAGTTGGAATATTTGGCGATCTAGCAGGGTGGAATCAGTTTCTCTCCCAATTGATTGGTGTTGGAGCAGTCGGATTATTCTGCGTGCTGTTTTCAGGGCTGATTTTGTACACGCTGAAGCGAACAGTGGGAATTCGGGTAGATCAACGAGAGGAAGTTGAAGGCCTTGATATCAATGAACACGGAATGCGTGCCTACCCTGATTTTGCCAGCAAGGATTAATCTACCCTGATTTGTCACCGGAAACTGACAAATAGGACGCAAGAGCCTATTTGTCAGTTTTTTTATTCAAAGCATATTTTCTCTATCTAATTTATTTAGCGAGTAATTAGAATTTTTTAAATAGAGTCCTAAATCTTCTACCCAATTATTTCCTTACATTTATTTAATGGACGCAGTTGATAAAAAAATACTGAATAACATATTTAGTTTGCTTGACAGGCTCAACTTACAAATGAAGTTAAGTCTCATTGATTTACTTTCAGAATCTGTGAAAACCCGTAGCTCTTCAAAGTCCAAAATGAAAGCGGCATTTGGTGCATGGGAATCTGATGAATCAGCAGAAGATTTGATTGAAACAATTCGTACAAGCAGAAATACCAACCGGCAGATTGAGCAGTTTTGAAATTTTTGATAGATACCAACATATGTATTTATTATATGAAGGGTCGATTTAGACTGGATGAGAAATTTGAATCGTTACCGTCTGGTTCTCTTTTTATCTCTGAAATAACGCTTGCAGAACTTTAATATGGTGTTGCAAATAGTTCTTCTCCAGAACGAAATAGTAAAACTCTTTCCAATTTTCTGACAGGAATACAAATTCTTCCAATATTTGATGCCTTAGACACATTTGCCAATGAAAAGGCTCGGCTTAAAAGAGCTGGTCAGCCGATTGATGATTTTGATTTGTTAATAGGCTCTTCTGCTATTGCGAACGGATTGGTTTTGGTTACTAATAATGAAAAACACTTCGATCGTTTTATTGGAATTAAATTGGAAAACTGGGCAAAATAGTTAGTCGTTGAAAAGTAGTTTCTTTGAAGACCTAGATACTATAAGCCATACCTCCAAAATTGATTTCCTAAATCAAAAAATCCACATAATTATTCTTGAAACCGTCTGGATATTTTTCGAGGTGGTTTTTTGTTGCAATCACTCACGATTATCCCAGAAAACCCGTGGATTCTTTCCAAGGCTTCTTAATTTTGGGCATGATGAAATGGGAACGCCTCCTGAGCCGGGGCAGATTTGGAGAAAAGCCGGGGTTTATCCCCACACAAGCTGCAAGAAGTGAATTTGAGGTGGATTATGACCGAATTATTTTTTCGGCGCCATTCCGCAACCTGCAGGACAAAACACAGGTCTTTCCCTTGCCGGAGCAGGCATTTGTTCATACCCGATTGACGCACAGTCTGGAAGTCTCATCTGTCGGCCGATCCTTGGGAAAAGCCGCCGGAGAGTTTCTTTTGGAAAAATATCCTGCTCTTTCGCAATCAGGAATTTCGGCTTCCGAAATCGGAGGTATTGTGGCAGCGGCAGCACTTACCCATGATATCGGAAATCCTCCTTTTGGTCATGCTGGTGAAGAAGCCATCTCGGATTTTTTCAAATTTCATCCCGCCGGATTATCCTGGCAGAAACATCTCCGTCCCGAGCAATGGATAGACCTTTGTCAGTTTGAAGGAAATGCACAAGGCTTCCGTATGCTGGTATCCAAGCAATACGGTTTGAAACTGACCTATGCGACTTTGGCTGCATTTACGAAGTATCCGCGGCCTAGTCAGATTGCTCATCGTGACATTGCTCGAAGAAGTCAGAAGAAATTTGGCTTTTTCATCAATCAGTTGGCGGATTTTGAGCAGATGACCGATTTTCTGGGAATAGAAAAGTCCAGTGATGAATGTTGGCTTCGGCATCCTTTGGCTTTTTTGGTAGAGGCAGCGGATGATATTTGCTACTCCATTATTGATTTGGAAGATGGCTGCACCATGGGCTTGGTGAGTTTTGAGGAGACGGTTAAGCTGCTTCAGCCGATTTTAGGGGAAAAATTTGATGCCAAAAAACTGGAGAACCGCACCCAATCTCAAAATCTAGGCGCTTTGCGTGCTTTGGCAATTGGTGCTTTGATTCAGCAGACGGTAGATGCTTTTGCCCAATATGAGGAAAGCATGTGCAAAGGGAATTTTGACAAGGCCCTGACCGATGTGATTCCTGCAGCCAAAGCGCTTCAAGCCATTACAGATTTGTCCGTTCAGAAGATCTATCGCTCCAAATTAGTTTTGGAAAAAGAAGCGGCAGGCTTTCAGGTACTCGAAGGACTTTTGGAGGTATTTGGACAGGCATTGTACCACAAATTCTACGCACCAACCCGGTTTTCCGGTCAGGATAAGAGTATTTTAAGATTGCTCCCAGAAGACTTCCCGCTGAAAGGTTGGGGAGAAGAGGTGAATCCTTATCCATTACTTAGAGCACTTATCGATTACATCTCAGGGATGACCGACAAGTATGCGCTCAATTTGTACCGACGTGTAAAAGGCATCTCCTTCCCGGGAGTGTAAGGAGTTTCGAGCCTAGCCCCTATCTTTGAGCCATGTGGAAAGAAATCTCCGTTCTCATTCGTAAAGAAATCACCTTAGAGTGGCGTCAAAAGTACGCGCTCAATGGGATTTTACTTTATGTCGTATCGGCGGTTTTTATCACCTACCTTTCAGTGGGAGCCAAAATGGGAAACCTTTCCATTCCTACCTGGAATGCGCTCTACTGGATCATCATGCTCTTTTCGGCGGTGAATGCCGTGGCCAAAAGCTTTGTGCAGGAGCATCAGGGACGACAACTCTACTACTACATGATCGCTTCTCCGGAGGCTATTATCCTTTCAAAAATCATCTACAATACCGGTTTGACGCTGATTTTGGCGCTTTTAGGCTATGGGGTTTTTTCGGTGATCTTGGGCAACCCTGTTCAAGATCAGGGACTTTTTCTGCTGAATTTGGTACTGGGCGCCATGGGATTTTCGGCGAGCTTGACCATGGTCTCAGGAATTGCCTCCAAGGCGGGCAATAATGCGACCTTGATGGCTATTTTGAGTTTTCCCGTCATTATCCCGATTTTGCTGATGGCTATCCGCATTTCCAAAAATGCCTTGGACGGGCTGGATTGGTCTGTTTCGGTGGATAAGTTGATAGCCTTGGCAGCGATCAATGCCATCGTAGCGGCAGCGGGTTATATTCTGTTTCCGTATTTGTGGAGGAGTTGAGGTTCTTCGCCAACAGCTAGAAATTTTGAATATTTTGCCTTTTACATTCCATGAATCATCAAGAGAATAACTATTTTAAAGAGTGAAATCGAACAAAACCTTGTTTCATTTTTCTCTCCTACTGCTGTATGTAGTGTTCGCGGTTAGTTGCGCAAGTATGAAAAATCCCTCCTTGATTTACTATACCGATCAAAACAATAATTCATTTACTATTTCGCCTAGTTCTCTCACCTATCAGGGGACAAAAATTGAGAATAGCTCATCGGGACTTTACAGCGGAGGAAAGGATAGACAGATCAAAATATCCCGACCCATTTTTGAAAAAATCCACAAACTGGCAGAGACTTTACTATTGGATACTTCCAATCATGCCGAGCGTCGGGAAATGCGGACTGCGATTTTGCAAGTAGGAGACCCATCGGCGGGTCAAAGAGTCATGATTTACCCCTCAGCAGAAAGAGAAAAATTAGAAGAACTCCTGAGCGATATTTTGAAAGATAGGGAGTAGTTGAACCTGATTTTTTTTCAGCCTCTATGAATTCCCATATTTTTTTTGAGTACCGGATTTCTTTGATAGCGAGCTACTTGAGCAAGCGTAGTTTAGAGCCATCAATTAGAAATCATGAAAATCCTTTTGTTCACATCTTTTCTGATAATAGGCAGCATGGCGCAAAGCTTCGCCCAAGGATGCAGCCGGGAGCTTACTCTTGTCAACGAACTGCTCGAAAAAGCCAATTTGGACCAAGTCATTACGGATCCTGAGGCGATTGAGGAGGATTTTAATGAGTTGAAAAGCACCCTATCTTCCATCAGTTTGGCGAGTCTTAAAAAAGACACCCCGAGAGTTCTTTTTTTGAACGGAAAAGCGAAAAAGGGACGAGTCAAAAAGAATCAGCGACAAATCTTCGTCACCACCCTGATTACGGGTGATGATTTGACCATCTCACTCCAAAACCCCATGATGATTTATGGTGCTGAGGTCGTGATCTGCGCACATTCATTGGGCGGGATTGCTGAAAACCTGATGCATTTCACCATAGAAGAAGAAAATGTGATGGACGTGTTTGAATTCCAGTTTTCAGACCTAAATGGATCGGTAGTAAGCATCACGGTGAGGAATATTCAAAGCCCGGAGCGCTTTGACTTTGCTGTAGCCGCCAATACGGTCGGTGAATCTAGTGTAGAAAACCAACTCAGTGAAAACTGAATATAATCATGCGGAAGCCGAAAAGCACATAGAGTAGGCAAGATTATTAAACACAAAAACCATGAAAAAACTATTTCTATTCAGCTTCTTAGTCATGATGATGGCTGCACAGGTATTTGCTCAGGCAAAAAGATCAGCTTCGAGCCCAGAACTGCAAATCACAGGAATCAAGCTGAAAGGCGAATCCCTTCAAAAACTTCGTGAAAAAATTGATGAAAAATCATTCTTTACAGTTGATAAAGAAGGAATGATCCGCCCTATGAAAGGGTATAGCATCCGATATTCCAGTAAGTACAAAACACTTTTGATCACCGAGAGAGAAGGAGAAATCCCACCTGTGGTCAAGGATGGAGTCTTGGATCTTGGAAATGGATATTTTTTAAGATGCTACTCCTACAACAATTGTGTCAATTGCATGCCTGATATTGTGGGGACAGCGTATTGTAAAAGCCAGAATTGTCGCTGTCTGGGAGAGGTGATTATGCCTTCCAAGGATGTAACTGAGTTTTCAACTCCAAGCGGAAACTTTCGAGGGGAAGAGTTAAGGTAAAATCACGAACAATACTTTTAGTTAAATAAAATGAAAAATTCGCTATTTAAACTTTTGGGGCTTGTTGCATTTGTAGTCCTGTCAGGAGTGGTGCACCAGGCCTCAGCACAAACCTGCTTTGCCGAAATGCTCTCGGAAACAGGTAACGTGCTCTCTGCGAAAAAGGGGCAGGTCTCTGTTAGGTCCTCTGCTGATCAAGCAATAGTAAAAGTCGCCAAAACAGGTGGCCGTGCCAAGACGGATGTTAGGGTATATGTAGATGGGCAGCTGAGACCGAGTAATCTGAATTTTGCCAACGGGAATTACACTACAGACTATCGTACCCTTACACTCAATAATGTACAAGGCAAAAATATCATGGTACAAGTGGACAATAAGTCAGTAGGGCACACCTTCAGCTATTCAGTAAAAATCGAAGGAGAAACCAGAAGCTTAATGAGGCCTGCAGGTCTTCAGGAAGACAAAGTTTTGGTCAACCAGAAAAAAACCTACTATACCAGAGCTACTTGTGGTAATAGGGTTAGAGTATTGATGAGGGAAACAAAACCAGCAAGAAGTTATGGAAAAATTGAGATAAGTGAGCAGCAAAACAATGGTTCTTGGACTCTACTAGAAAACCACACTGCTACCGGCGATCAAAAAATATTTGTAGTTGATTCAGATCGTCCACTGAAAATTGAAATAAGCTATGGCGGCCCATGGAATATCCCTGGGGTTGCGGCTTACCATTATTCCATTAACGCCCTTTCCATCGACTAACCACTTAAATGATAGCATACTTTTTCCAGCGGATGCCGAAAAGCTTGAGAGTAGGCGTAAACTATAAATAAAATACTATGAAATCTATAAAAAAAATATTGACCCTTGCTCTTCTAGCCCTTTCAGCTATCAGCCTGGAAGCCACCGCTCAAGAAGAATATGATCCAGCGTCTGGTACCACGTATTATCCAAATGGAACTATTTACAAGGGCACTACAGAAGAAGGGAGATTGGATTCTTTTGCAGGCGTTTGTGTAGATAATAGGGAAAAATGTCAGGAATGGGATATTGTAGATTGTAATGAAGACCCTGAGACTTGCAGAGAAATCCTCGAAGAAGCAGCCGATAGCGCCGAAAATGGTAATAACGGTGGGAATACTGGAGGTGGAAATACAGAAGGAGGTGAAACGGAAGGGGCAGAAACCCAACGCTTTCGGTTTGATGGTAAAGAGCTTGGCCATAGCTCCAAAGAGTGGACTATCCTTATGAAAAAAATGGATGAAAAACCCGGCATGTACCAATACCGGAAAGGGGACTGGATCTATGTCAAAAATCCGGCTATGTCCACCAAGAAGATCATTGCCGGCCTTCGGAATAAAGGAAAATGAGTATTGTAAAGCTACATCAGTAGTCACAAGCTAAACCTCTTTTTCACCATTTTTCAATCAAAAAAACAGATTATGAAAAACCTTAAAAATCAAATACTCCTCGTATTCCTTTGTATGATGCTTTCGGTGAAAGTATCAGCCCAAGAGCAAGAAAATCCCAATACCACGCCCAATTTTGCTAATCAGGGCAGAGAATGGTTTGTCAGTGCCAGCAAAGGCTCGGGCCAGCTCGGCACCAAAGAAAGGCCCGCCAAAGACCTGGGCAATATCATCCACCACCTCAAGCCCAATGATATCATCCGAATAGCAGAAGGTACCTACCTGAGTCGGGGTGCAAGTGGTAGTGATGAGATCAATGTGCCCGTTACCATCATTGGGGGATACAATGAGTCATTTACCAGCAGGGATCCCTGGGGAGAGCACAAGACCATATTTACCGGTACCAATGACTATCAAAAGTCCACGGACCCCCGAATCTACATCCGGACCGATCAGCAGCGCGAATCCAATGGTCAACTTTCCCAGGGAGGTACCATCGTAGTGGATGGTATTATTGTGGACAATGGCCCAAGAAACAGATACCACGAAAACAAGGGCCTAGCAATCCGGCGTAAAGCGGATCCCCGTACCAATCAAAATCCTTCTCCGGGATCCGGGGGAATAGTTATCGTGGCCAGCAAATTCACCAATGTAGCTGTACAAAACTGTATCGTCATGAACACCGCGCCCTCAGAAGGCGCCCTTTCGGTCCGTGTCTTTCAGGGAGGAAAAGGAATCATCCGCAATAACCTCACCATCAACAATACCGGCTATGGCATCCATGCCCGCACGGGATATACGGGAAGCAATCCGGAGCTGGTGCCCAAATTCCTTATTGCCAACAATACCTCTCTCTTCAATTGGAAGCATGATGCTATTGCCACCTATGGCGGGGATGCGCTGGCCCTAGATCAGTACCTCACGGCCAAGATTGAAAATAATGTCCTTGGCTTTGGGCACATGGGAGGGCTCCTGAACAAAGGAGCCAAGATAGAACTGAACAACAACCTCTTTACCGGCAATTCCAAGTACGATTACATTGAAAAAGGAGCAGCTATGCGGGTGGATGCCATTTTGGATGAGGCGATGCTGGTAGATTTCAATAGTGACGGAAATGAAACCCAACTCATCGAGATACCCATGGCAGAGCGCTGGGCCAATATCTACGCCAATAGGGTAGAGCTCAGCAGGGAAGAGGTGGATGCAGCGGTCACCGTCAGCAACTCAGGTGCCAATCAGCTGCGCAGTATGCTGGGGCTAAATGTCCAAGGGAGTACTGTCGAAATGGATGCAGAAATACATCTCCCCCTCCTACGACTGGAAGAGGCCCTTCCTGTAGGCCAAAATCCCTGGAATGGAAAAGGGTGCGTCATTCCGAGATAAGGTAAAATTGATTTTATAAGCTCACCAAAAGGTCCATCAAAATGAAAAAATCAATTATAATATTAGGCGTATTTCTGGTTTTGGTCTCCTTCCCTTCTCTTGCCCAAAACTGCAATCAAGGTAAAAATCTGGCTAAAAAGACTTGGGAAAGTTGGGGTACTTGGAATCCCAAATTGCAGGAAGGGACTTTCAATAAAGAAGTCCAAAAACTGAAAAATTCGTGGAATTCGCTTGTTTCTAACACTGGGTTTACCATCGGTCCACGATTTCTGGAAGTGGTTGGAATATATCAAAATGGGACGATCAGGGGACAGACTTCCAGCACCTTTGTCACCCCTCCCTCGTTCAATGATAAGATGATAATTGATATTTATAAATACGCAGGACGAGCACAGACGAGCGTAGTTATTTGTGCGATGGATAGTGATGGGGTTTTGACCCAATTGGAATCGTTTACTTTTTCTAACGGAAAATCTAGGAAAAGAAAAAAATTTACTTTGAACAATATAAAGGGTAAAATCATCATCGTAGCCATGAAAAACCTGTCAGTTGGTTATAGATTTTCTTACAAGATCAGGGCATGGTAGAGAGACTCAGAGATCTTTTTTCAAAATTCAGTATCTTTTAAAGCTTTTGGTGAAAAACAAAAATTCTCGCAAAAACAGAAGAAAACAGGAACCATCGAATTTTGGAAGCCAGAATCTCTCAAAAAGCAAGTGATGGGAAAGCATGAAATTAAAAAAAATGGGATTCTGGCGATCTATTGAAAAGGTGTTAAGATGAATCAACGCAGTATTTATATCAGTACCCTAATGTCTCTGATGATGACGATGTGTTCTCTGATTTGTCTTGGTCAGCAACTGCATCCCGGAGACATAGATCTTTCCCTTTCTCAAATCGCGTCACTTTCTGACATGGAGGACAAAAGAAAAAAGTACCAAGAAATTCTAGAAAATATCGCCAATCAACCGGAATCAAGTCAGCTTGAATTGCTTCGATACGGCTTGCAGGCTGATTCTACACTGTTTGGAAAGCGGTACTTTAATGATTCTCTGGCACTAAAATTCTTTAAAGAGGGGGCTTTTTCCAAATTTATAGGCACCAATGAAGACTTGATTTGGTACTACATTGATCGAGGGGAAGAGAGGGCACTGGATATTGCAGACCAACTTTGGGATATATCAGAAATCTATGAAAGCAGTTTTGGCAAAGCAAAAGCATTAGAAGGGAAAGGATTGTTTCACGAGATTGTAAAGGGGGACGTGGAAACAGCATCCAGGTTTTATTTTGAAGCTATAGCGATTGCCGAATATGCCGATCTGGACTATCTGGCAGACCTGCACCACAATGTGGGTGTGATGTTTCATGAATCTGATAATTATGAGAAAGCGATTCACTATTATGAACTGGCCTATGGTGAGGCAGTAAAACAGAATAATCCGGTTCTCCAGAAAAAATGCCTGATCAATATGGCTTCGGTAAATTCGTCCATAAACGAGTTTGACAGGGCGGAGGAACTCTTTTTCAAGAGTCTTGAATTCAAGTTGCCGTCCGAAATCAAATACAATTATGATTTTGACACCTATGCCAATCTGGGGAATTTATATCTCAGGCAAGGGAAATATCAAGAAGCAATCGAGTACCTTTCCAAAGCCACTGAACAGGTCCCTCAAAATCCCAATTCAGAAGCCAATCTAAGATTCCTGATCGACGCCAAATTAAAGGCCGCTGATACTACTGGACTAGCTAGCTTAGTGAATCGCCTAGACGCTACGCTGACTGTGACTTCTTCTGCACGTGAAAAGTCCCTGCTGACCAAGACCATCGCCGACTACTACGAGAATATCAATGATTACGAGAAGGCCAATTCATACCTCAAAAAGTATATCACGCTTTATGGAGGCATCATTGAAAACAAAAAGGACGAAACCTTCCTGGAGCTGGAAGCAAAGTACCAAAATGAGCAACTTAGTGCTTTAATAGAAAAGAGAAGAAAGCAGCGGCAACTTTTGATTTTGGCAATTATTGCCTCCCTCACGGTGACGGCAATTTTGTACATGTTTTATAGAAATAGGCTAAAGTATCAAAAACTGATCGCCAAGCAACAGGAGGAACTACAGCTGAAGAAGATCACTGAACTAACTCAGAAAAACAAACTCGTGGCGATGACCAGTATGCTAGAAGGTCAGGAAGCTGAGCGGCTCCGAATAGCAAAAGATTTGCATGATAGTCTTGGAGGGCTATTAAGCAATGTGAAGGCACATTTTACGATTATGCAAAATGAAATTGTTCCGCTGGAAAAGTGCGAAACAGCCCAAAAAACCCATTCTCTCATTGATACAGCTTGTTTGGAAGTGAGAAGAATATCACACAATATGATGCCGCATGCACTTAGTTTATCTGGGCTAAAGGGAGCATTAGATGATTTGGCAGATCACATGCGGACACTCCAGTACGATGTGACTCTCGAGATCCGTCAGATACCTGAAAAACTAGACCATACTAAAGAAATCACGCTATTTAGACTCATTCAGGAGTTACTTTCTAATATTCGAAAGCATGCCTCTGCCAAATCGGTATTTATCCAGCTATTCGGACATAGGAAAGGATTGCAGCTGGTAGTCGAAGATAACGGTATAGGATTCGACTTCGATCAAGCACTAGCATCAGGAGGTTTAGGGCTGAAAAGTATTCAAAGTCGTGTGGAGTTTCTTGACGGAACCATCGCATGGGACAGTGTCCCCAATCAAGGAACTACCGTAACTATTAATATACCGATATGATTACTGTATTCATTGTGGACGATCACAAAATGGTCATTGAGGGTTTGATGCTTTTGCTCCAAAATCATCCTGAAATTTCCGTGATAGGCCACGCCCTGGACGGAGAGGAGGCATTGGGTCAGATTGAGCTGATGAAGCCGGATGTGATCTTGATGGACATCAACATGCCGGGCTTGAATGGGATCGAGACGACTAAGCGACTATTAAGCTCCAATCCTGATGCCAAGGTGATTGCAATTTCCATGCATAAAGAGACCAGTCTGATCAAGCTGATGCTGAGTCATGGGGCAAAAGGCTACGTCTTAAAAAATGCAGGACAAGAGGAACTTATCAAAGCGATTACCAGCATACACGCTGGGAAGCGATATTTCGATGAGGTCGTCAATGAAATAATAATTAATAGTGTGACCAATCATTCTAATGAAAAGGAACAAACGGTCATACCCAAACTCTCAAGGAGAGAAAAAGAAGTGCTTCGGCTTATCATGGATGAGTGCACCACCCAGGAAATCGCCGAAAAACTCTTTATAAGTTTCGGTACGGTGGAAACCCACCGGAGAAATATGCTCATCAAGACAGGAGCTCGAAATACCGTCGGATTGGTAAAAATGGCCCTAGACTATGATCTGCTAAATTAATTTATCAACCAAAGATTCTTACAAAATGAAAAAAATAGCAAGTATCGCCATACTCGCCGGGATAGTCGCGTGCGGTGGCGAATCAGAAACAGGCTTGAAGCCGACCATTGAAAAAACCTATGAGACTACCTTGACCAAAGAAGTTTTGCATAGAGAAAATGGAGATCCCTTTATCAAAATATCTGTAGAACAGACCCCTATACTGGATACACTTCATCCCAATATTACCACCGCCAATATGGCCCTGATGACTTATTCTGAGCTGGATGAAGAAGAGCGCACTAATATTCCTGAGATCGATATTGAATTTAAAAAATCCGGGCAACTCACGCAGAGTTTCACCTATGAAGTACCGTTTATGAAAGGGGTATATGAAAAGGCGAAAGTCTTTGATCAGCTATCGTTTGCTTTGCTCAATCGACAATTTGAGCTTTTGGATCAGCGACGAAATACGGAAGCTGTGAAGCAGGGCATTGCTCCCCTCTTAGAACAAAAGATTGAGGTTCTAGAGGAAAAATATGGACCATTGCAGGGATATGAAACGTTTGGACTTGCTGAGGTGGGAGGACAATCCGGGCGAGCCTATCAGTTTCAGGCTTTTTTGAATTTTGGTGAGCAAAAGATCCCTTATTTCTTCTACTTGGATACCCGCGAGGAAGAGGATCAGTGGCTGGGTTTTTCTATTCAAAATTGATAGTTCCTGCTATGAAAGTTTATAAAAAAAATTTGCTGGGATTGACAATTATTCCCCTGATTCTTCTTCTTTCAGGTTGTCCCAAAAAACTAGAAGATAATGGTGATAAATACATTGCTTCTATTTATCAGGCCTTGGTTACAGGTGGCATAGGTCCTTATGGAGATGGGCTGACTGTATATGAAATTAGCGTTCAGGACAGTCCAATCATAGATAGCCTGACTCCAAAATTAACGGCATCCAATATTGCAAATCTGGCCTTTGAAGGATTGAGTGATCAGGATCGCAATCAAGTGGATGGAGTAGTAGTCAATCTGAAGACCACCAAAGGTCAAACAGCCACCTACTCCTACAATTCTGAAATTCTCCAAGAGGTAAGTCAGAAAGCTGCCCTCTTCAAAAAATACTCTGAGATGCTCATCAAGCAGGATTTTGATGGAGTGCTAGCCATGAAAGATCCTGATAGAAATTACCCAGCCTACCGGGAAAATTGGCCTGAAAAAATCAAAGAGCTGGAATCGATCTATGGAAAGCTAGAGGGTTATATGCCATTTGGGATTAGGGAATTTAAAAATTCGAGCGGACAGGAGTTTCAATTTTTCGGGTACCTCCAATTTGAAAGAAGGCACTTCCCTTACAAAATGGACTTTGAAGTACCAAATGACCAAGACCAATGGAGTAATTTTCTGATTCGCGAAAACCTCCGGTAGCACCGATTTATAATTCAAATAAATCAATTCGAACACTTTAATAATTATCAAAAATTGAGCAAAAAAAGCTCAAATAACCTTGTATTGCCTGACAAACGAAACAGTAGTGAAAATAAAATAAGTTAAACCTAAACAACAAATATCATGATTTACGGAATCACATTAATCATTTTGGGGATTTTGGCGGCCCCTTCCCTTTTGCTTTCTAAGAAGCCAAATGCACAGGAACTTCTCGATAAAATTACCCCCTACCAAGGTTGGATCGGGCTGGTATTTTGTCTCTGGGGAGTATGGGGAGTCATCAGCGCAATTTTGAATATGGGACTGCTTACTTCTTGGCCGATTTGGTGGATCACATGGATTGCGAGCTCAGCTATCCAGGCAGTATTAGGATTTCTCCTTGGCTATGGAATGATCAATAAACTCCTTCTTTCAAAGAATGATGACGCAAAAGAAAAAGGAGAGCAACTACTTCAGAAGCTTGCCCCATTACAAGGGAAACTTGGAATGGTAGGAATTGTCGTTGGAGCTTGGGTAATTGTGGCTAGCTTTATGTTCTATGCGTAGTCCAATCCATTAAGCGGGACGCATGGCTCCGTCTCTCCGATAGGATAGTTCGGATTTCCATGCGTTTTGCTTTTTTTACCTATTGAAGGTTCTTGGCTTTCCGGCGAGCATGGTCTCAGGGATCGCTTCCAAAGCCGGTAATAATGCGACTCTGATGGTAATTCTGAGTTTTCTGGTCATTATCCCGATTTTGCTGTTGGTGATCCGCAACTTCAAAAATACCTTGCACGCGCTGGATTGATCTGTATCGGTTGATAAGTTGATCACCTTGGCTGCCATTAATGCCATCGTAGCAGAAGAAGAGTATATTTTTTTTCCGTATTTGTGGAGAAATTGAACATTGCTTTCCGGATTTACTGATAAGTGCTGTACCTAGGAAATACTTATTATCCGCTTATATAGATTTCTTTTTCTCGGGACTACACTTTTTCTGATCTTTCCATTCTAAAATCACCATTCCATGAGATCATTCAGATACCTATTACCACTACTGCTTTTTGTTTTTATTGGCATCAGTCACGCCCAGCAAGCACCTCCGCAGCTGGATCCTCGAATTTATGAAATTATCGAGAACACCTCTTCGGAGCGGATAGAAAGCGATATTCGAACATTGGCGGGATTTGGGACAAGAAATACTTTCTCTGATACGCTTTCCGATACACGTGGAATAGGAGCAGCCCGAAGATGGATCAAGGCAGAATTTGACAAGATTTCTGCCGAATGCGGCGGCTGTCTGGAAGTCTTTTATCAAAGAGATTTGGTGACCAAAGAAGGCAATCGCCGAGTGCCAAAAGACGCTTACGTGGTAAATGTAGTGGCTATTTTACGGGGAACGGATTATCCCAACTCCCACGTGATCATGTCCGGGGATATTGATTCCAGAGCCTCCAATACGATGGACTTCGAGATCGACGCTCCCGGAGCCAATGACAATGCCTCCGGTATGGCCGGGACTATCGAGGCTGCACGAGTTCTTTCGAAATATAGATTTAAGCATAGCATAGCTTTCGTAGGTTTGTCCGGCGAAGAGCAGGGCCTTTTTGGTGGGGCTGGCTTGGCTCGATATGCACAAGAAAATGGCTGGGAAATCGTCGGAGTTTTGAATAATGATATGATCGGGAATATCGAAGGGGTCGATGGAGTCATTGATAATCGGACTTTCCGGATTTTTTCCGAACCAACCCCCGCCAACGAGTCGGAACAAGAGCGCAGAGCCAGAAGATTCACAGGAGGGGAAGTGGATGGAATTTCCCGTCAATTAGCCCGATATATCCACAAGCAGGTGAAAACTTATATGCCAGAAATGAACCCGATGATGATTTACCGTTTGGATCGATTTGGCAGAGGAGGTCATCACAGACCCTTTAATGATCTGGGTTTTGCCGGGGTAAGAATCATGGAAGCGCATGAAAATTACAATCGTCAGCATCAGGATATCCGAGTAGAGGATGGAATCGCCTATGGAGATGTGATTGAAGGGGTAAATTTTGATTATGCAGAGAAGCTTACCTCCGTCAATGCTATTTCTCTTGCGGGTTTGGCTTGGGCACCTCCAGCACCAAAGGATGTGCGGATAGGTGGAGCTGTTCGCCCTTCCACGACCTTGGCTTGGGAAGAAAGCAATGATCCCAATATTGCCGGGTACAAGATTTACTTCCGACTGACGACTTCCCCTACATGGGATAATTTTGTATACGTCTCAGGCGTGAATGAGCATACGTTGGAAGGAATCGTGATCGATAACTACTACTTCGGAGTTGCAGCAGTGGGCAAAGATGGGAATGAGTCTCCAGTGGTTTTTCCTTTCCGGCAGATTCGTAGGTAAAAGGATTCAAATCTTTGCTTTGTGATAAATCCGTGAGTGAGGACACTCACGGAGGCAAAGGGCTTGATTTTAAAACCGTGAGTGGGGACCTGACTTTCCGTCAGGCGGGCACTCACCGTGGTAAAGATTCTTCGTTCTCCCAGCTTCCTGCTTCTCACAAGATTTTAAAGAAAAAAGCCAACCGGCATTATTGCAGATCATCATCTGTTTTATATACTTTCTTGAAGTACGGCACAAAATTCGTCGATTTTATGACGATTGATGTGCTGCATGACTACCACGTGGGCCTTGTCCTCCTGCGTCGCCAATTGATATTTTTTGACGATGGCATCTTGTGGTTTTTTGAAGGTGACGATGATCTGATTAGGATTATAGGCTACATCTGGATAATTGAAAGACTTCAATTTCTCATACAGATAGTTAGCATTCTCTATGCAGGTTTCAGCTTCTCTTTTGAATCCTTCGATTCCCTTTTTTTGAATAATATACCAGAAGTTGATGGCTAGAAATCCATTTCTCGAACCGCTGATAGTGGTATCATGCACCTCCAGGTAAGGGACCCAGCTTGACTTTTTGAAGGTTTTGTCCTGCAGTTCCTTGGAGGAAAGGAAAATGCCGCATGGATGGATCGTTCCCGGAAACTTGTGCCCAGAGATGGCGATACTGCTTAGACCATTTTGAAAGAGGTCTTCCTTGCTTTCCAGGAAAGGATAAATAAAACCCATCAATGCTGCATCGGCATGGAGGAAGACGTTTTCTTGCTCTATTCCCAGTTCTCTCAGGACTTTTTGCACCTCACTTAATTGATCCATCCCCCCTGTCATGGTCGTACCGATGTTCAGGTTGATGATCAATCCATAATTGGAATGAATAGCATGAATTTCTGCAATTACCTTTCTGAGATGCTCATAGCTCATCTCGCCTGACGCCTGACTTTGTATCTTTTCTTGTTTGATATCCAGTAAGTGAGCGTTTTTTGGAATGGAGTAATGACTCGATTCTGAGAATAAAAAATAGGGTTCCTTTTCTTGAAGCTTGAAGTAATCTCTTCCCATGTAAGCCCCGTATAGGTTTCCCTCAGTACCACCGCTTGTGATATATCCCCAGTGATTTTCTAATTCATACAAATCTGCCACAAAGGCCAATACCTCCTTTTCAAACTCCTTCGTATGCATTTTTGAATTTCCATGAATCGAGGGGTCGCCGGCATTGTTGAGGTGCAATTTGGCGAGGCCGCTTATGCCTAGAATGGCGAGGTCATTGTTTTGGGGAATTTCAGGGTAACCAAAATAGGTCACAGAATTTCTGATTTGCTCAGCCAGAAATTCAGCCAGGCGAATCTCTGCGGCAGTTTGGGCTTCATATTGTGCTTGGGTCTCTATTCTCATCGTTCACAAAGGTCTGAGTATTTGATAGAATTAGCAAAGTGCCCGGCAAACCATCTTGTTTTCTGAGTTGCCTCTTTTGTGAAATTTAAATGGTATTAATTGATGAGGGGCTTTTCCGTCTCGATTGATAGCAGTATTTTGTTTAGAACTTAGTTTCTCAAAAATGACCGATTTCCACCATAGAGGTAAATTTTTACAGATTATTAGTTTATTACTGGTTTCTTATTTCATGCTGCTTTTTCAAAGCATTGCTCAGCAATCCACCCGTCCCAATGTGCTTTTTATTGCGGTGGATGATCTGAGACCGGAGTTGGGGGCATATGGAAAAGCCTATGCGATCACACCGCACATGGATCTCCTTGCTAGTCAAAGTTCCCTCTTCACCAATCATTATGTCACCGTTCCGACTTGTGGAGCGTCGCGTTATAGTCTTTTGGTGGGAAAGCTTCCCCAATCCCGTCAGGACCTTAGCAATATGGCAGCGGTGCATCAATTGGCGAGAAAACCAGAGTCTGAGCGAAGAAAAACCTTTATTCAGGATTTCCGGGAAAAGGGCTATTACACCGTGGGAATTGGAAAAATATCCCATCATCCCGATGGCTATGTCTATGAATATGACGAGCCGAAAAGCGACTTGATCGAGCTGCCGGGGGCTTGGGATGAGATGCTCTTTAATCCCGGCAAGTGGGAGACAGGGCACAATGCCTTTTTTGGCTATGCCGATGGAAGCAATCGTACAGCTCGAAGCAAACAGGTCAAACCTTATGAAATGTCAGAAGTATCCGATAAGGGCTATGTGGACGGGCTTTCTGCCGAGCTCGCCATCGCGAAGCTTCAAGAACTTAATGCCAAAGATCAGCCATTTTTCTTGGGAGTAGGCTTTTTCAAACCCCACCTTCCTTTCACTGCACCTAAGAAATACTGGGATCTTTATGACCCGGAAGAAATACCACCCGCGCCATTTCCCGCTATCCCCGAAGGCTCTTCCAAAGCGAGCCTAACCGGAAGCGGAGAATTCAATCAATATGCCTTGGGTGAAGAAAAAGCTGGATTGGATCAGGCTGTTTCAGACTCCTATGCCCGCAAACTCCAGCATGCATATTTGGCAGCAGTGAGCTATGTGGATGCGCAGATTGGGAAAGTTTTGGAAGAACTGGAGCGGTTGGGTTTGGCTGATAATACGGTGATTGTCTTGTGGGGAGACCATGGCTGGCACTTGGGCGATCAGCTTGTGTGGGGCAAGCATACGCTATTCGAATCTGCCTTGCATTCCGTATTGATGATCAAAGCACCGGGAGTCCAATCCGCTCAAGTGGATCAAATCGTTAGCACCGTGGATATTTATCCTACACTTTTGGACTTGACCGGTAACTCGGACGATTCCGATTTGGATGGCAAAAGCCTGGTGGGTCTGATGCAAAACCCTCAATCGGAGAATTGGCGTAACACGGCTTACAGCTATTTCAATCAGGGGATTTCCTTACGCACGCCCACTCATAGGTTGACGCAATATTTCCGATCTGAATCGCCGGAATTCGAACTTTACGATTTGACTCAAGACCCGAACGAAACCCAAAATATTGCTTCCTTTTACCCTCAGGTCTTGTCGGGCTTGAAGACGGTATTGAAAAAGGGCGATACCGGACTTTATGAAAAACCATAGCTTTGGATAAATTTATTGGTAAGGTAGATTTTTAAGCATTGAGTGGAGGCTTTTCTTGGGTATATAGTTTATTGGCAAGTAAAGGCTCCAAATATTTTTTCTTTTGTACGTTTAAAATAATTATTTTTGTACGTATAATCGATTTTGAAATGGATACAAAACTCACCTTAAAGCTAGACAAAGAAGTAATCGATAAGGCAAAAACCTATGCCAGTCAGCATCAAATCAGCTTATCAAAATTGATCGAGGCCTACCTTAAATCGATTACATCAAAAGAGGAAAAAGCTAAGCAAATTCCGATTTCTGCCTTTGTAAAGAGCCTAAGTTCTCCTTCAGGGATTCCAGCTGATTATGACTACAAAAAGGATTATCAAGAGTATTTGGAGGAGAAATATCGATGAACAAGGTTTTTTTGGATACTAATGTCATCATTGACTTGCTTGCAGAGCGAAGCCCTTTTTATGAGGCTATAGCCCAAGTCACATCTCTTGCTGACAGAAAAATTATCTCAATATTAACTTCACCGATTTCTTATACGACCTCGGAATATGTCTTGTCTAAGTTTGAACCTAAATCTTCCGTCATTCAAAAGCTTCGCCGGTTTTCGATTATTTGTAAAGTGACAGATGCAAATCAAGAAACAGTCGACAAAAGCCTGTTTTCTGACTTTCCGGACTTTGAAGATGCTGTTCAATATTTCTGCGCCCTGCAAGCTAATTGCGATGTAATTCTTTCCAGAAATAAACAGGATTTTAAAAAGTCAGAGTTGCCCATTATGACCGCAGAGGAGTATCTATTGGCATTTCAATCGAAAAGCTCCAAAAAAAGCTAGATTGTTAACCTAGGCAAAATTTGGAAACAGATTCCAATGCAATCCAACTTACAACTGCTCCAACGTGATGCGATTTTCGGATTCATCACTAATCTCCCGAAAAGTAACTCGCCCGAAGCCCAAAACGATCTGATACCATTCCCCATTCAGGGTTTCAAAAAGTGGATTATCTGAAAATGAAAGCTCAAATTCCGCCCGTCGATTCACCCGGCGAGTAGACCATATTCCTTCATCAAGCAGTTGGGTCCCACGATAAGCTTCCACCTGACCATTCGGAATGAAATTAAAGTTAATCCCCTCGAAAAGATTGGCTTGGTTTTGTCCATTGAGTTCGAAAAAGGTCACCTGCCACTGCCCGGCTGTCAGGGTATCGAAGAGGGTTTCATCTGAGCGAGGTGATTGCCCATCTTCCGTGCAGGATATCAAAATCAAGCAAAAGAAAAGGGTAAACAATCGATTCATAAATGAGCTTTTTGCAGATAAACGAAGAATTCTTTTATAAGTTTTGAATTCAGTAAAAACCAAATCAATTAAGCTGAGGCAGAGAATTTCTCTTTTGAAATAAGGTCTTTTTTTCGAAGCCAAGGGAATATTTTTCGATCATCCTAGCAATTCATTAGTGAATAGGGATTTGGCAGAAATTTGGGATTGCTCCAAACCCTTTTCCCGAAGCCAAGACAAAAACTTACTCACACGATGCGGATCCATATAGCCCCAAGTTTCTCCCTGACTGAAGTGTGGAGCTGTTAAAGTCAATGCTTCCCGTAAATCAATAGTTTGCTCATGCTCCGGGACCAATGGCTGAAGGATTTTCACAGCCTCTTCCGGGTTTTCTTTCGCGTATTGAAATCCCGCTGCCGTAGCTTTCAGAAAGGCACGATAAACTTCCGCCTTCTCTTCGATTTGCGCGCCACTGCAGGCCAAAACAGGGGAATAGGAGTAAGGAATGTCGTAATCAGCAAGGTTAAAACTCCGAAGCGCTGCACCCAGGCTTTTCACTTGCACACCCTCCCAATTCATAAATACCCAAGTCGAATCATACTTCCCTGAAAGCACCGTATTCCAAATGCCCAATTTCTCAGGATAAATTACTTGGATGTCACCCTTTCCTCCGTCATTTTTGATCATTTGCTGGACGATGCCATCCTCGTAGCGGGCTTCATAGGATGCATAGGTCTTGCCGTCCAAGTCTTTCGGAGATTGGATCGGACTTTCCTTTCGCACTACAATGGCGCTCAAGTCCTCCTGTAGAATGGCTGCAATTGCCTTCAGCGGAAAAGCCTCCTCTTTGGTCTGATAGCTGATCAGACTTTCAGTCGGGCAGAGCGCAAAATCCGCCTGTCCCAATTCTACTTTTTTGGCAGGGGTGAGTTGATACTGATCGGTGGAGGGATCAGAGATCTGCAAGCTTATTCCTTGCTTTTCGTAAAATCCTTTGGCCTGAGCCACAAAAAAACCGATGTGATTGATATTGGGAGTCCAGTCTAGCGCGAGATGGAGGGTGTTCATACGTAAATCCTTTTTGGGTTATAAACGATTAGCTGGGAAAAGGTTTTCAAGGAAAAAGGGTTTGACGCCAAGAGCTTTAAAGCAATTTCTTAATACTTAAGTTATGTTTGCTTATTATCAGCTGACATTCCAACTAGTTCATAATTAGTACTCCTTCCTCCGGCAGCTTTTTTTTGCAGTATTCCTTTTTCTATCAAGTCATTGATGTCTCTTACAGCCGAGTCTTTTGAGCATTTTGCAATTTTGGCCCATCTGGAAGAAGTTAGTATTCCATCAAATCCGTCCATCAACTTATTCAATAATTTTCTTTGTCGTTCATTGATTGGGGTGTCTAAATGCTTTTGCCAAAACTCTGCCTTAAATAAAACTCTTGTCAAGACAGAATCAGTCGATTTTAATGCGTTGATCAGACAGTTTAAAAACCAAACAATCCAATCCGTAATGTCTAAATTGCCCTTTTGTGTTTTCTCCAGCATTTCATAGTACTGCTTTCGTTCCAACATAATCTGCGCCGACATGCTGTAGAACCGTTGATTACTCTTATCGGATTGGGCTAGAAGCATATCGGTCAATGCTCTAGTGATTCTACCATTTCCATCTTCAAATGGGTGGATAGTTACAAACCATAAATGTGCAACAGCGGCTTTTAAGACCAATTCCATTTTATTGGTATTAAACCAATCGATAAATCGGGTCATTTCTTCTTCAATCAAATCTGAATCAGGCGCTTGGAAATGAACCTTTTCTTTACCTAGCGCTCCGGAGACAACTTGCATTGGGCCTGTAGTATCTTTTCTCCAGTCTGTAACAGTGATCTTATACATTCCGCTTCTTCCCGTAGGAAATAATGCCGCATGCCAATCAAAAAGCCTTTCACCACTTAATGGCTTAAAGCAATTTTGTGTTGCGTCAAGCATCATTTCCACCACACCATCTACATGCCTATCTGATTCTATCGCACCTCCTATCTCTATTCCCAATCTACGGGCAATGGAAGAACGTACCTGTTCAGTATTTAAAAATTCTCCTTCAATCTCTGAAGATTTTAATACGTCCAGTGTCAGTGTATCCAGAAAAGCCTCATTTTTCAAATCGAAGCCTAATGTTTCCATTTTTCCGAATAGTCTTCCTTGTAAGTTTCTTGCTTCACTGAGCAATTCCAAGAAGTCATCACTATTCCAAGTAAAGTCTGGCCAAGCAGCCTTTTGATAAATAAAAGTTCCCATTCGATGCAAATTATGCAACGAAAATGATCTTTATTTCTCGCAAATCAAAAGTATTCGTCGCTTATTTTGCATTGAATATCATTTTATTCGTCGCAGGGTTTCTTTTGAGGTCCACTAGCGAGGTTTTGCTTAATACTTGGATTTTTATCAGAAGGAGGACGAAAAGAGGATGGGAATATTCCATTTGATCCTGAAAAGGTGGTTAGGACAAAATAGGATAGGTAGAAAGATGTAGCTGTAACCTCAAAGTTTAAGGCTAAAAATTATCAGGCTAAAAAAGGTTTTAACCAAAAAACCTTAACGATACTCGATGTCTTTAATCTCCAATGTCAAGGCTTTGTTTTCCACAATAATAGAGGCGACGATAAAGAGTTCCTCGAGATTGGTAGGGGCGAAGCTCTTCAGTGGGATATCGTAATTCTTCCATTCCTTGTCTAAAGTAAGCGGGATTTTGGTTTCGCTGCCATCGGTAGGGTTGGACTTGTCCTTCAGGGCGATTTGGATTCCTTCTCCCCCAGCAGTTCCTCTCATCTTGAGGCGAAGCGTATCGAAGCTTGAATAATTACCCACTCGGTTGGGGTCAATCACACCCCCACCCACATAGACATAATACACTCCCCAAGCTTGTGGATAGAATTGAACGGCTATCAGGCTATCTAAAAACTGAACATTTACGCCTGTATTATTATCAGCACTTGCGACTCCTGAGGAATGGCCGGTGGTTGAAAAACCATTTCTTATGAATCTTGAATAGGGTTTATCTCCGTATTCATCGTAGACTTTTTCCAAATTCTTTTTGATCTCCGGGGTAAAGCTCTTACTTCCACTCATGATCATTTGATGCAAAGCTTGTCCTGTCAGCAAGAGGTTTTCATACTTAAAGATGATATCGTAATTCCAACTAAAAATTGGAATCAAACTGGGGTGCTCGATGATCTCATCCACTAGTTCCGGCAGTCTACCTCCGAATTCGGTATTCCAATTCCGGGTTCCTGGACTAAAAAAAGCAAAGGTTCCCTCCAGTCCTGCATTGGCAAAAGCCTCAAATGAACTTTTCAAGCCGTCATTGTAATTATTTTCCATCACGGTAAGCTCATCCACTTGATTGTAATAATCAAATAGGAGTATTTCCAAATCTGTTCCCTGTAGCTGACTGAGAAAACCTGAACTTTTCAGGGATTCAAATCCACTGAAGTTGGGGGTCAGGTATAGCAAAGACCAAGCATCATTGATCGTACGGGCCATGAAATCAATGTTTTCCACATTGTATCGGTCTTCATAGGAAATATCCAATCCATAGACCTCCGAACCAATTTGGTAGTAATCGGGGGCCATGCGACGATTGACGAATAATAGTTTTGGGAAAAGAGCTAATCGAGTTTGATTAATCCGCTCCGCTCGTCTCAGATCGCTTTCTAGGTTTTGGGCAATACTATTGAGGTAGCCTTCCAGCGCTTCCTGATTTAGACGCTTTTGATTGGAATTGTTGATTTGGATCGCGATCAAGATTCCGATGACCACCAGGATAATTTCGCCAAAAGCATACTTGAGGTACTTGCCGATTTTATTGCTTTCCAGCAATTCGTAGCGAATTTTCCGAAAGAGTTTGATCATGGTAAAAAAGTGCTTCGTCTATCCTTGTGCAAGCCACACTCTTTATCAATATAGGATGGCATGGGATAGATTACAATTAATTGAATAAAATATTGATTTTCAGTGCTTAAAAATGAAAAAGAAATCAACACCAAAAGTCCTTTGGTTTGGTAGATAAGCTTATTGTTCGGTATCATTCGACTCGGGTATTTTCCTGTCAAAACAGGAAATCGCCCTATATAGAATTCGCCTAAAAAGTGAATATAATCGCAGTTTTTAAGTCATTTTTATAGGTAAAATTCAGTAATATTTTACTAAAATATCCTATAGGTCAAGCCCACATAAATCACACTGTTTTTCAAGTCACGACCTTCCGCAATATTCCTAAGCCCTTGGCTATACCTCAGACCAATGGCCCAGTCTTCTGCTAACTTGTACCCGAGACCCACATTTATGGAAAAATCAAAAGTCTCAAAGTTTTCAAGTCTGAGCTCCTCAGGGACAGATTTAGTAGTGTTGATAGTTAGCAAACCCAACTGAGGACCTATTTCAGAGTAGAATTTTCCTTCAATCCATTTTAGCATGACAGGAATATTGATGTAAGAAATTTTATACCTGCCACTTTCTTTGGAATCTTCCCCCTGCAGTGACCAAATAATTTCCGGCTGCAGCTTTAGCTCCTTGGAGAGTTTATACGAGGCATAAGCACCCAGTGAATAGCCTACTTTTCGATCACTCTCCGGAAGGGCATCCCTGCCCCAAAGCTCCGCAAAGTTGACACCTGCCTTCATTCCATATTGAGCTTTATCCTCATCGGCAGTACCCATCTCCTGCGCATAAGCCTGAAAGGAAAGTAGGATGAAAGAAAGGGCTAGAAATGGCTTAAAAGCTTCAGTCAAAAATCTATTCATAGAAAGAGTCCGCTAGACTTAAAATGTTTTAGAACAAAATACAAATTTGATCCAAAAGGTAGGAATAGGCCTTATTTGGCAGCCAAAAACTCATTCACATCCAGCCAATGGATAAATGCATCAAACCAACGATTGCTGGTACGCTTGGGATTCCCCATGCCGAACCCGTGACCGCCGTTTTGGTACAGGTGAAACTCTACCGGAATGCCTGCTTGGTACCAAGAATCGATCACGCCAAACTGACCTCTGAATAGAAAGTCATCCGTAGCGATCACAGAAAACATAGGCGGAGCATCAGCCGGCACATCCACCAGGCCCATGCCACCATAGATGGGACCGATAAAAGCCAACTTCATCGTTTTGGAGTTCAACGTGGAGTGCATGGTCAGGCCAGCGCCGGCCGAAAAACCAATCATGCCTATCCGATCCGTATCCACTCCCCATTCTTCTGCTCGATCGAGAATCATGGTATAGGCAGCCTCTGCATCTTCGAGCTGATTGGATAGGTCTAGTTGCGGAGGTCTTGGAGGCATGGCTTCGGTAGCGGCATCCGAGGAACTAGATGGGGCTGGAGTTCTAGGCCGGTTCATCCAGGTACTGAAATCTTCCAAAGACTCCGGAGTGGGGTGAAGGCGATACTTCAATACGAAAGCAGCAATCCCCTGATCGGCGAGCGCCTGAGCCACTTCCCAGCCTTCATTTCCCATGGAAAGCCATCTGAAACCTCCTCCGGGGGCTACGATCACTGCAGCCCCATTGGCTTTTCCAGGTTCGGGTAGGAAAGGAGTAAGTGTTGCCGTGGTGATATTTCGGGCCATGGGATCGCCCCATTGGCGAAACCAAGATTCGGAGGCAGGCTGATCATATACGCCGCCTGTTCCGAGGAGAATGGCATTTGGCTCTTTGGGTGCATCAAGCGGGTAGATGGTACCGTCCTGGGCTAGCGTGATGTTAGCGAATAGGATTGAAAAAGCTATAAGGGAGCTTTTGGCTAGGTTTTTAAGGCTTAAGGTCATGGTATAGGTTTGTGAAAAGCTATCCTAATAAATTGATTTCTTAGGAATTATCCTAGTGTCTCCTAGCTGTTCATTTCGGGTTTAAGCATCCTTGTTGACTGAACTTAGGGAAATTTTGGCAACAGCAACTGGTCTGGCCAATCAAATTAGGATTTTGAAAGGATAGGAAAGGGTAGGCTTTTTTCTGCTTTGTCGGGGCAATGGTTCAGAGGGAATTACAAAATCCTGAGTATAGAAAAGGGGAGCATAATCTCCTCTCTTGCTGCTAATCTTAAAAATGCGATCCACTATATTTCATGTCGTGCTCTACTATCTATTAATGCCTTATTCACTGAATTTTTATTTGTGGAATGGATTTTTCTTATGGATGGTTTGAAGCGGGTCAATGTGTTAAATCAGTAAAAAAGCTCAAGATTGACTGATAAAATAGGTCCAGATGCTCCGATTAGCGTTGGATAGCTAAGATAACCAACTGGGGAGCGGTCGGTAAAGATGAGTTCTGGACTCACTCGTAAGACGCGGCTTTTAAGTACGTACCAGTTCACGCCAAGAACCCATTCGCTAGGATCGCCGTATCTTCCGCCATCCACGTATGAGTAAGTTCCGAAAGCCTGAAAGGTTTTTTCCACCAGCATGGCAGAAGCTTGTATAGAGAAGCCTTGGTCGAAAAGATCTTCTACAGGCGCCATATCAGTGTCGAACTGCATTTTGGAGATCCAGCGCATATAATAATCAAAGTCAAGTGAGAAGCCCTTGTATTTGACACCAGTCATAAGCGAAAACATTTCAAATTTTGCAGATTCCAACTGTATGCCCTCGCCAAATGCATTTTTACCAAAAATATTTGTTCCATCTGACAATCGAATTTGGGAATTTTCCGGGTCTTCAGTTCCAGCTTGGGATTGGGCTGTTTCGTTACTTCTAGTAAATAAACCGCCAAGAATTGTAGCAAGCTTCTGATGATTTTCAAAATCGCCGTAGGAGGCAAGTCTACCATAATCGTTACTTGTCCACCAAATTGAGCCACTCCATGTATCAAAACCGTCATCCAATTGTCCCGCATCAATTCCTAGTTGGTTGAGATTATTGCCAATCATGGTTTTGTAAAAAAGGCCTTTAGTTATTTCTCCCTGTGCCCAAAAGCCAGAGGTGTAAGAAGCCCGGAAAAATTCATCAGCCATAGGCCGGGTATCCACCCTATTCCATTGCGGCCATTGCCCGAGCAATGAACGAGTGGAGGTCAAACCACCTATTCCGAGCCCTAGGTCTAGGTGTTTATTTACTTGATATTGCAGGTTGCCCGCACCTATAACCTGTGCGCCAAGTCCAATATTGGTATTGGCAGTCCAGATATAGCCTATATAGCGGAATTTAGGATCAAACAACCAACCTTTAAAGTAGAGTACAATTTTCTGAAATTGATAATCATTTCGCGGCTTTAGATCAAATGACCGCCCAAAAGAATCAGTATAGCTCTCATTCAGACCCTTTTGGTTGAGGTAGCGTGAAGTGGTATAAAAGGAGAAATTCAGGGTGCCGTTCTCTGTTTCGGCAAGAGAAAATCCTGCACCGGGGATTTGATCAGTTGAATCACGTTCCATGCGGGGAAGGGAAGGCACCTGGGCCTGTATATTATTCAGCAAAAGACCTCCGGCTAATAGAAAGGCTACTATGTATTTACAGTTCATTGAGGGGCTGATTAATTCAATTAAAAGAGAGCGATGGTTTAGGATTCAGGCCCGTCTTACCGGATAATATTGGCTTTCTCCCAAGCCCGTACTTGTTCACGCGCAGCGTCAAAAAGGCGGATATAGTTTCCTTTAGTTACTTTCTCTTTGGCCTCTGGTGTCAGTACATCCCATAACTTCTGGTACATGTGATACACTGCGAGGTACCGGTCCTCATTTGGGGGGGCTACCACGTCTGTGCCAAACAGAAAGCGGTCGGGATACCGATTGATGACCTTGGCGGTATTCTCCAGGCTTTCCTCTGAAGCCACGATGTATTTCGCTACTTCATCCCATGAAAGATCGAAATGGATATGGGAAAGGGTTGGGTCCTTTAGAATATCTTCCAGTACATCCACCTGCGATGGCAGTCTTTCGCCAGTAGGGGTTGCTCCATAGCGGAAGGGGCGCACTATTCTCCCTAGACCTACGTGCGCCCAGATGATCGTCGTCCCGGTGTGACGCTTGAAAAGATCGAGGGTTTGTTCCAGGTAGACCGGCTTTGTTTCCTCATCGGCCATGGGGAAGTTGACATCATTGTGTAAAATGACAAGTAAGCCCACCTCACCTGAAAAGGCCAGAATACTGTCCAATGCGGGGTTTGTTAAACTGGCCACTTCTCCAGAAACCTTCGAGGAAACGAATTCTTTGTGTATTGAAAATTCTCCTATCCCTGTAAAGACACCGGGAAAAGTCCGCAGCACCCGTTCGATGTGTTTGACACCATACATATCGCTGGGGTTGAATCCGGTGATCATGGGGTCCAACCTGTCCTGTTGTTTTTTGGGCAGTGACCTGTACTCCATGGCGATGGATGCATCGGTAAAAGAATAATAATAAAGTGGAGCGTCAGTTTCCAGGTAGTAATCAGGTGCAAAATCGCCCGAATTGGCATAAGACCATTGCTGTTGTAATGGGATGCCAAATAGGGTAGAACGCGCTACCTTATTATCCATCAATTCTAACATTTTCTGGATGCTGATGCCTTCCTGTATGTAGTTTGTTAGATGAAAGTGGCTATCATTGAAGAGGTACTGATCTGCCTGCTTCTTTTCTTGTGCAATACAGGGTTGTAGCAGTATAAGGCACAGCATACAAATGAAGGCCGAAAAGCACAGTCTTATTTTCATCAACATTACTTTACAATTTCGAATTCAACTTAATCTTCTAGCTATCTACAAAAATCAAATACTAGCGCTGACTAATTTTTAGGATCTATTCTGTACGGATGAGCGTCTAATTCACGGATGATGTCATAGATCGCCAACTGAGCTTTCACACTGTTGCCAACTTCGTTGAGCGGAGGAGATACGACGGCTATTCCGAATTCTCCGGGAGATACAGCGATAATTCCTCCACCTACACCACTTTTTCCGGGAAGCCCTACTCCAAATAACCACTGGCCTGAATCGTCATATAAGCCTGCCGTTGCCATCACTGAAAGTGTAAAGGTTGTTGTCCGTGGAGAAACGACTGTCTTTCCTGTAATGGGGTTTTTGCCTCCGTTAGCAAGGGTGGCAGCCATTGTAGCCAGCTCTTCTGCATTTACGTTGAGCGCACATTGCTTGGTGTAAATGTCCGTAGCTTGCACAGGGTCAAAGTACATTCGGTTGTACGCTTTTAACAGGTGTGCTATAGCCTGGTTTCGCAAGTTATCGTTTGCTTCACTGATGTAAACCGGCATATTGACATTCAGCTCTGTTCCTGCAAAATCATTGTGAGTTTGCAATATGTTTTGCCATTTAGCGGCGGAGTCAACTCCAGAAATCATACTTGTTGCCGCAATAGCACCCGGGTTTACCAGTGGATTGATTTCCTTGCCCTCATTCATCTCTATAGCAATGATGGAGTTAAAGGGCATTCCGGTGGCATCCACGCCAATTTTATCGAAGACCTCTTTTGGACCTTGCTCTTCGATAACCTTGGCTAAGGTGAATACCTTTGAGATTGACTGAATGGATACGCGAGTGTCTAAATCTCCTGCTGAATATACTTTACCATCCGCAGTTACGATTGCGATGCCATAAATGTCAGGATCGACATTGGCCAGTTCCTTTATATAATCTGCATTTTTTCCTTCCTTGAGTGTTTTGTATTTCTCATAGGCATTATCAACAGCTTGTTGATAATCAGATTTTTTGATCTTTTGCGCATGCAGAGTAATCGATAGAGCCAAAAAAAGACTGGTCAATACGACCCGGAGCGTAGAATGATTCATTTTAGTCATGGTTGAGGATGTTTGAAAATGGGATAAATTTAGAAACTATGAGAGAAGTTGTATTTAAATGAAAACTGGATACGGGAAACGGAGGTATTCCAGCCATCGCGGAAGTTTTCCCGGTGACCCCACTGGTATTCGAAGCCGGCCAAAAAGTTTTCAGCTGGATAATACAATAGATTGATCAATGCATATTGACCCTTTTTATAAGAATCATCAGTTTGAGCATCCGAGTTTTCTATGTCCAGCATGGAATAACCTACAGAGGTGCTGAACTTGTCGCTCCAGGTATGGTCAAGAAATGCTGATAGACCGATCATCGGCAGGGCTACTCCTTCTACCGGCGAAACCGGATCGCTAAAATTATTTCGTATACCGATATCCACTGGCGCATCATTCATGTAGTTTTGAATACCTTCTCCATACACGACTCCTCCACGGAAAACATCGTTTTCTCCGATATTAATATTTGTGGTCAAATTAAGTCCCCAGCCGGTTGCACCTCCGCTGAGCTCGAACTCATCCTCATTCAGGTCTTCCCACTCTATCCTTCGAAGCATTCCTGCTAGTTCCACATATCCAAAAGGTAGGGCCTGACGGTATTCTGCCGATAAATCAGGCAATGGAAAACGGCCTTCTACATTTTCCAACTCGATGCGACCCTCATAAACGCCCTGGTCAGCACTACGCCCCGGACGCTCCAAGGCGATGGTCAGGCGGGTGTCACCTTGGATCGGCATATACCGGAATTGTACATTACGGAACAAAACCATGCCGTTAGGCCCCCAGTATTCGACCGAATTGGGAAAGATATCGATATCCATAAATGGACTCCAGTATTGCCCTACCCCAAATTTGCCCAGCTCAGCATAGGCATGTCGAAGTCGAAAAGTAGTCTGCCCTGCATCCGCTCCTGTGCCAAACATCTCGTACTCAAACTGAGTTTTTAACTCGCCGAGTTGTGTTGGAAAGGAAGTTTTGAACCCTAACCGGGTCTGTCGGACAGAATAGTACACGTTTCCATCTGTGCCAAATTCATTTTCAAATGCAGGAAGCTTGGTGGGCCGCATGACATCAAACCAATCTGGATCGCTTTGATTAAAATTATAGCCAGCATCCATCATAATGAAACCGTAGATTTCCATTTTCTTTTCTTCCTGTGCTTTTGTTTGAATACTAAAAGACAAAATGAAAAAAAGTGTCATTAAGACGCCTAAAGAAGTTTTCGAAAACCTGTTCATGCTTGTTCCACAATTAGAGTTTTTAAAGAATGCTTGGGAGTACCTATCATTGTCTTTGAAGAGGTGAATGAAAATGTTTTGAACACCTTCTTAATGGGAAATTCTTTACTTTGATGCATGATCGAATTGAATTTGATGACAACTATTTTATTATACTGTGTACAAATCATGATGTATGGTGTATTTTTTATTTATAATATATCTGTATTGATACCAATCATCAATTAAAAAATATTTGTTTAATGGCGTCATTGAGAGTATGTTTAAGAGTAACTATTCTTTCCTCTTTATGCATGCAAATGACTTCAGGTGAGTTGCTAAGAAAAAGGCCAAAAGTAAGTTTATTACCGTTATAGAGTAATAATTTTTCTTGATCTGAAAAATCAGGATGCATTGTTTGGGCCAGTCTTATTATTGAGTGATCTTCCCCCCAATTAAACTTAGGATATTTAGGCCTAATACTGCTCGCCAAAGGAAGATCGTTTTCAAATAAGGATGTTTTTTCCCAATAGCCATTACCTAATTTTGCTGTAGAAAACTCAAGCTTTAGGCAACTATTCAGCTTGTAAAAATTTCTATGGGCCATGGGCTGAAACAGGTTTTCAAAATCCGTATAGCACTTGATTCCTGCATTTCTTGTGCTCAAATAGGAAAACCAGGAAGATCTATCTACTGACTGCATTTTTTTTAGGCTATCTTTCAAGAAATCAAGCGGTTTTATAGAGAGTAGATAATTGGTGACCTCAGATCCATTTTTCATGTAGTTGCCTATTTAGTTTTAGAGCCATAGCTCAAGAACTTGGATGATTTGAACCGATTATTTGATTGGCCCTTATTGGTTTTAAATTGATTATGCCTAGCTGCTTTCTCAGCATTAAGCAACTTTTATGAATGTTCACATTGACTGGGTTCGAATCGCTCATCAAGCGTCGCTTGGTGACGGTTGGAGGTTGAAGTGGGTAATGGGAGGAAAATACAGCGTATCCGTATAATCCTCCCATCCAATCTGACCCCTATACTGCAGCAATTTCTTGCCAGCCTATAGCGCCGTAAACTTAAAAGTGATTGCGCTGCAGGCAAAAATCAAGAATCTGGTAAATGCTCAGAATTATAAAATGAATCAACTTAGCGTAGAAAAAGGTGTACTTAGCGCAAATATTGTCAGTTTTGAGATCTTTTTTCCTGAAATGCTGAAGGGGTCATGCCAGTTTCTTTTTTGAAGGCACTCAGAAAAGTGGATCTTGATTTGAACCCTGCCTCCATACCCATCCCTTCAAGGGATAGGTTTGACCATTCTTTACTATGAATGTTTTCTTTAATGTATTTGATTCGGTATTCATTGATCAAACCATTAAAGTTTTTTTCGTAATACGTGTTGATAAAGGCCGAAAGGTGATGCCTTGGAATACCGGTTTCCTTTACCATGTCTTGCATTCGGAATCCACTTTCCAAATAGGGTTTCTCTGTTTCTATGTATTCCTCAATCCTTTGCCTGTAGTTATTGATCAATTCTAAAGATAGGGTAAGGTTAGGATTATCCGTCTTGGCCTGGGAGAGGATTTCTTCAGCCAAATTTTCTGAATCCGAAAAATCTGCTATTCCATAGAGAATTTGTGGCTGCAAGAAAAGGTATCCTAAAAGAATGAGAAGTGAAATACCTATCGTGATGGTTAAAAGGTTTTGGATGATATAGGCCTCATCATTATTAAGCAAACCAATAAGAAGAAGACTGTATAAGATTCCCAATACCAACGTAAACCATTTCAACCAGGATATAACTTTTTCCTGATAGGGATCCAGATTCGTGTATTCTTTGCTGTAGTTCCGGATCAAAGAAAATTGAGAGACAAAATATATCAACCCTATGCCAGTTTTGAGAATAGCATGCATATTTTCTGGAAGAACCCCTTCGTGTAAAGCAAGGGAATAATCTGGATTGATAAAAATGGTCTCCAGAATACGGATCTTTGTTTCTGCGCTTTCCATGTAAAAGGGCAGTAGCTCTAAGAAATGTAAAAATGCGGGTAAAAAATGAATTAAATCGAGTAATCTGAAAGTTCTTTCTTCGTTCAGGACGGATCTCACATAAAGAAAAGCTGTCGGTGCTATTAGGTAAATGACAGGACTTGCGGTGCGAAAAAAATGGGGCATTTTGATTATAAAACCACTGTAAATCAATCCACTTACAAACATTAAAAAAGCAAAACTGAATATGCAAAGCGCAAGGAGAAGGTTAGAATAAGTAAGCTTGCGATTGACAAAAATCAATATTAACACGATAACTAATCCGAGTAAGAAGCTAGAGAAACAAAAAATTGAAACTAGTTCTGAATTAATCATGTAATTTTTTTTTTGAATTCTAGGTTTTTGATTGTTTGACAAAAGCCCAGGAATCAATTCTTCAAATTTTGAAGTAAATATATCCCCCTTATTCTTAGATTTTGATATTAATTTAAATAAATGCTTTTTGACCAGAGAGTAAGCTTTTACTTATTGGTAGGGGGAATTCCCTCTTCTGTATTGGGTTTCAGACGAATTACAAATTTGGCAGGATAGGAAGGGGTAGATGGAATCTAGCCCTTGTGGAGTAAGATAGAGTAGCGGAGGTTTTTACTTTAAGTTGAGATTTTTCAGAATTGTCTTGAGTGGCTCAGTGACCTGCTTTTGGCGTTCATCAAAATTAGCCGAATCTTTCGTTTCACTGATGGACCAAGTCTCTCCAAGCCAATAGGCCAATTGCTCATCCTCATCAAATAGGTACTTTGCGAATAACCAATCTGCTAGCCAAAGCTTTCCATTTATAAAATAATACCGGAAAACTCCTGAAATTTGACCTGAATCCCCTTTTACAGCCTGTTCAATCTTTATAGGTCGAGCAGATTCATCATACCAGATGCTGATTGGGGTTTCGCCTTCGTCGCCTAAATTCATTAGGGTGTCTTTTCTTGCTGAAACCATGGCATAAGCATCGATTTCATTTATTGTGAACACGCACCTTTGGGCCGAACCCTCATCAAAGGGTACTTCTACCTTCGGAAAATTGATAATCCTATCAGTGGCAGTTTCAGTTTTAGTGATGGATTCGCCTGCTTGCTCTCCTGTAGTATCCTTATTAGAACTACTGGTACAACCTGTCGCAAGTATAGCGCTCGCAGAGCTGATGATTAGAAGTTTTTTCATAGACTTTAAGGAATAGCTTCCTGTTTCTCCAATACCAAATTCAATACGTTTCAATTCCATCCTAATAATTTTTTGTGTAATATCTACCTGCTTTGATCGCTTTCCGCTTAGCTCTTTTTTCGCTAGTTTATCCATAGCTGTAGAAAGCAAAATGGGCAAGTATAGGCATAAGTCGATTTCAAGGCGATTACCTACCTGCGATGATGAAGGTCTTTTAATTAGACAGACCTTGTTTTTACCTGTTCAAGCCCTCTTGCTTTTATTCAATGTGTAGACTATGACGGTTGAAGATAAGTCAAAAAGTTGGCCGTTCCAATGGTTGAAAGTCCCTTAAGCGGGGGAGTAATCCCGATTCTCGGGACAGGCTGTTGGATTACGTCCAAACCTGCCTGCGGTAGGCAGGCTCGACAGGGAGTCCCGTTTTGGATAGCCCTGTTCTAAGCGGACAAGGTTAAAATCAACGATGATAGAACAAGTACTCAAACGTAAGAACCTATATAAAGCCTACCGAAAGGTAGTACAGAACAAAGTTTCGGCAGGGATGGATGGCAGATTTTTCTGGGTAAAAAGTCAAAATCAATCGCCTAACTATCTGATTGCTAGGGTTTGGGTTGAGGGGAGAGGGAAAAATTTTATTATTCAATTCCTATTATTTTCTTGATAAGCTTCAATGATTGGTCGTAACCAACAATAATGGTAACAATTCCACTAACTAAAGTTACAAGAGCAATAAGTCCTGAAATGACCTTGTAAATCAAACTGTTTTTTATTGAGTTCAAAGTCCGATCACTTATAATTCCGAACCAACTGAGAATGAAAATTGGAATGCTCAAAATTTCTCTAAAACCTTCTCGAAACCAAATGATCGGATTTCTTAGGTTTCGTTGAGTTTCTTTTTGATATTCTTCTAGATGTCCAATATATCGAAGCAAACAGTCATCAACAGAACCAACATCAAAGCTCTCAACTTGTCCTTCTCTGAATTTTGGAATGGTATTAATGATGATTTGATAGTTGCTGATCATGTAGTTTTGGAATGCTGGTTTATAAGACATAACACCAAAAGAACCCACATAACTTTGAATTTTGCTTACGTTCATAGTGAGCTGGATAATCCGGAGCATATTGACCCCTTAAGACCGGAATAATTTTGGAAGGAGAAAGTGCCTTCAGGCGCTTGATTCGACTGACATTCCGGCGGATGTTGACCCCC
>LJXT01000012.1 GCA_001314815.1 Algoriphagus marincola HL-49 | reverse complement strand
GGGCTCAAAAAATACCCATTTTAGGTGATGTTTTCGTGTGATTCGATTAGCTAGTTTTACCTGAAATAAATCAATAACTTTTATGAAAACAGAAAAACAGTAGGTTTTTGAGCAGATTTTTTTCTTTAAGCGCACTAGTTGCGTTTGCGATTTTTTTATTGGCTGGCTGTCAGTTGGAGCCGCTTGAGCCGGAAGCATCAGAACCTGATATTCAGTCCCAAGCGACAGGGCCTTATCAAATCGAGCAAGCCAAGAAGTCAGACCTACAGCAACTTGGTCTGAAAATGAACAAACGACTAGGGTTTGATATTATCCAGTCTGCACAGTCCCGAGAGATTTCTGATTTTATTTTTGATCTAGAGGCTTCCTTACTGACTCAAGACACCACGGCGCGAAAGACCTATACCGTACCTTTTTTGAGTAAGGAGGATCGATACAGTACCTATAATCTCGTTATAATCACCGACAGCCTAGATCAGCTCTTAGAGCAATATGTATTGGCTTATGGGATTGACAGTACCCAGTACCGGGATTTTGTGGAGCATGGAGATATTTTAGAAGCGGGTACGACGATCAAGCGTTATTCTTTTTCGAGTTTTTCAATGATTCGAATCCGCTATTTCTGGAGCGCTGTCAGGAGATTACTGATGAGAATGGAGATCCGATTTTATGTGAGCAGTTTGATATAGTTTCCAATTCCGGATCGGGAGGTGGAGGTGGAGATGGAGGGGGAACCTGGACTTCTCCCGGAGGGTTGACCAGTGGCGGAGGTTCTTCTTGTAGTGTATCTGTTTCTTACATTAGAGTGGTTTCTTGTACAGCTCCCGATCACCCAGGAAATTCATGTTCTAATCCAGATACCTTTCAATGGGTCATTACGATTTCCTGTTCTTCAGCAGATAAAAGAATTAAGAATAATTTTTCTGGTTTGGAATGCCAAAACTGCGACATTTCAGACTTCGGTACTCCTGCCTTCACACCTACGAAAATCTCCACAGCCATCAATCGGGATCTCGGAGGAGTTTTAAGTGATTATCATCTATGGTATCTGAGCGAAAATTCTGCTTTTGCCTATGAGCTTAGATCTGTTTTGGCGGATGGGAGTGCAATAGATACGGATGCGGCTTTATTTACGATTGCGGCTGGGATGAATGGAGTTTTGGATAAGCCTTTTACACCAGAATTTGCACTTGAGGTAGATGAACTAGTGGAGGCTGATTTAAGTAATCCGGCTACATTACACTTATTCTATACCTATTTTTCAGCGAAGATAGCTTTTTTAAAGCATGATCATCCTGAATGGAGTGATGGGAAACTACTATATGAAGCAACTAAAGAGGCCATTCATTGGACATTGGATATTGCTGGCTTAGTTCCTGTCCTGGGTGAACCTGCGGATTTGATTAATGGTGTTTTGTATGCCATTGAGGGGGATGGAGTCAATGCTACCTTAAGTGTTGTCTCTGCCGTGCCATTTTATGGATATATCACTTCGGGGCCTAAAATCGGATTTAAAGTAATTCAGTCTGCCACAGATCTTCAAAGTAGAATAGTATTCAGGTGGATTGTTAATCGTGAAGGTTTTATTACTTTCGGTGACCAGAGCCAATTAAGACATGTTATCGGTTTAACTGATCCAAATAAGCGTGCTCATCATATAATTCCATGGCAAAAAAATATTCAAGAACATCCGGTTGTTCAAAAAGCAGCAAGGTCAAAACATTCTTTTCATATGAATGAAGTATTGAATGGTTTGTCTGTAGATAAGTCTAGAAATGTAAGTCATAAAGACTATAATAACTTAATTAAATTGAAACTAGACCAAATTAATAACTCAAGAAATCAAGGAAAAAGTGATGAATTCTTTTACGAAGAGCTTGTTAAATTAATAAATAATGCAAAAAATGCTATAGAATCTTCCGAATTACCTATTAACCAAATAAGATTTTGATGAAATATTTTGAACTAAAACACCCCACCCCGGCTGGTACTAAAGGGGAGTTTATCGAGGAATTTTATTATAAAGCCTCTATTAGAGATGAATATTTTATTGGTAATCACTATAATGGTAAAATAATTGACTTTTCTCCTATAATTCCGGCCATAGAAATAGGAAGTTTTTACCGAATTCCAGATTTATTTTCGCCAGGAGGTAGTATTGCACCAAGGTTGGTCTTCTCAGATTTGTTAAAGGAGATTCTAATTGAACATGGTGCTGAAGAAAAAATTCAGTTTTTCCCAATAACATTAATTCAAGAAGGAAGATCTTTAAACAATTTCTGGATTACTAATTTCTTTTCATACGATAATGAATTCGTAGATTTCAAGCAAAGCTTATTTGCAGAAGAAATAGTTGCACGAGAAGGAAATCGATATATTCAATTAAAGTTCAATTCAAAATTCTTTGAAAAAAGATTCGAAAATCTTGATGAATTTATTAACAGAGTTGATGAGCTTTATAACGCTAATAATTCTATTACAACAAAAAAGCTTCAACTTTTAGAAAGTTGTGATAAAGACGTTTTAATATTAGATGAGTGTATGTCGCTTGATATTATCGTTTCTGAAAGAATAAAGCTTAAAATAGAAGAAAAGGAGCTCTATGGTATTGAATTCAAACCCCTCGAAATTTCAGACGAAGAATGGTACGGCTCCAATGGATTGAGAAAGCAGCTTTATTAGCAAGCCAAAATCCAGCCTTGAATATTCAGGGCTGGGTTTTCTTCCATAAATAATTAAACTATGCAACCAAAGTCATGGCCCAGTCTAGAAGAATGGGTGGAATCTGAGCAGGACCTCAAACAAAAAATCACTGAACTCTATGAGTCCGACCTTTCTCCAAGAGCTCAGGCTATGGAGGCGCTAAGTTACTTAGCTGAGCGCTTCCAATTGCCCTTAACTCCGCTGGATATCAAAGATAGGGATTGGGAAGATGCTGGCGATTCTTGGTATCAGCCCATTTCGGTATTTGAGCAAGTCGCCCAGTTAAAGTTTGTAGAGCCTGAAAACAATGATCCTCGGTATCTCGTGCTGAACTCGGCGTATTTGATTCATCACAAATTGGTCATTGATATGTCTCAGGAGCTTGGGCAATTTTTGGGAGATGAGGAACTTCAAGGTTTTGGATATAAAGGGGAAGGTGTTTTGGATGCGGAGTTGATACCCGTTCGTATGGGAGAAAGCTGGAGTGAGCTGGATTGCAAATACTTTGTCAAGAAGTCATTTCAATGAGATAAGTTTCTGATGAATTATTATAGAATGACAGCTACACCTTTGGATTTGATCAAAGATTACATTCCTCGCTGTCCTGCCTCTCCAGACGCTGGACTTATTGGTCGGGATTGAAAACCCTATGTTCTCTATGTTTCTATGTGGTTTTAAAAAAGGGGTAACCACATAGCCACATAGCTAATTGCAAAAGAATTTGAGAAGCTGTATGAGTTGAGGGACTTGATTTGGTGGATTGCAAATCTTTGGATCTCGCTTCGACATTACATCCGCGATATTATCGGGACTCGAAGAGCAGATCAAAATGGCGAAACTATGTTCGATATGTTTCTATATGGTTTTAAAAAAGAGAAACCACATAGCCACATAGCTTGGAGTTGACTAGTTGCACCAAAATTTGAGAAACTGGATGGGTTGAGGATACCGATTTGGACCTTGTGCCTTTGCTAAGCTTTAATCTGAACTACAGTCCGAAAGAAAAACTCTCACTAGTTTTAAAAGGTGACGGCTTGGTGGGTCCTGTGGGAAGAGCAGAGGATATTTTTGCAGGGATTTACCATCCTGTTTGGAAAGAAGGCTTGCAGTTGAAGGCAGGCTATCGCCTGATCGAGGGAGGTGCAGACGTTGATCAGGTGTATAATTTTGCCTATATCCATTTCGCCAGCCTAGGATTGGTTTACGACTTCCCTTTTGATTGATTCCTGACAATTCTATCAAATATCCCCACCCCCGTTTCAATCAATTCATCCGGGAAGTCATAAGTCGGTTCATGGAGTTGGGGAGAATTCTCTCCTGCTCCCAGTCCAAATAAATAAGCGGGACAACTTTGGCTAAAAAGCCCAAAATCCTCGGACCAACGAAAGGGATCTGCTTTTTCTAACACTTTTAGGCCTAAGCTTTCAAAGGCTTGTTCAGCTAATTTTGCTGCTGCAGGGTCATTCTTCGATACAGCAAAGCTTTCCTGGAATCGGATGTTAATGTCCAGGTTTTCAGCTTTTGCCAGCTGTTTTGCTTTTTTCTCTACCTCTTCGATGAGCTGTTCCAGGTTTTCTTGATCAAAAGCCCGAAGTGTTAAACTTAGACTGCCTGTACCAGCACTGGTGCCAAAAGCCAAGCTGCCGATCTGAACATGGATGACCGTAGCCAAACAATATCCCGGTATACTTTTCCGTATTTCAGGAAGTGCTAAGATCAATTGAGAGATTGCCGCAGCAGGATTGCGTCCGTCCTCCGGATGGGCTGCATGGGAGGTTTTTCCTATGAATTGGAGGGTCATCCCCGTACTTCCTGCTGCAAATGTACCTTTTCGCAGTACCACTTGATGAAGCGGAAAGCCGGGCAAATTATGCAGGGCAAAGGCATAATCCGGCCTGATTTCCTCAAAGCGGGAGTCGTTTAAAATCGCCTGAGCTCCTTCTCCGGTTTCCTCAGCCGGCTGAAAGAGTAGGATCACTTCACCGCTTTCGGGCCGCGTTTGGGCTAGCTTTTCACCCAATCCGCAGATAATCGCCATATGCCCATCATGTCCACAAAGATGCGCCTTGCCGGAAATCGTACTTCGGTAGCTGGGATCACCTTTTTCCTCTATGGGTAGGGCGTCCAGTTCACTACGAAAGAGCAAACGCTTACCGGGATTTTTCCCTTTGAAAATGAAAGCTAAGCCTGTTCCACCCAAGTTTTTGATCACCTCATCCGCTTGTAATGGCTTAAAGAATTCCAGAATCCGCTGGGCCGTCTCGGTTTCTTCTCCGGCAATTTCTGGATGTTGATGAAGGATATGTCGAAGATGGATGAGTGGGTTCATGCTGTTAATGTGGGGTTTCCTGAATTACTTTGCAAATCATTTGATTTTTAAATCCATAATAACTAAAGCTACCGAAGATTTGAAGAGATTGATCGCAATTTAGCCTTTAGTTTTTTCTTTTTTTCGCCAAATAGGGAAGGGGTTTATGACTACTTATTCCAAATTAGCCCACAGCGATTCATCACCGCTGATTTTCAGGATTTGTTGGCCACACCATCAACCCATTCAAAATACTCTTTTCAGTCCCGTGGGGACATAACATATTATTGCTTGTGGTTTTAATCTCTAGAATACTTTGCTTCTTCTATACTTTGCGAGAGAGAAATTGCCAAGCCCCGCTTTCTTTTGAAAAACTTTGAGACTGCCAGCCCTCCAGGAGGCGGGCCCCGCTCCGTGAACTACGCTACCGATGACGGGTTGGGAAATTTCCTAATTCAGATCAGTCGTTTACGGAATATTTGTCGGTCATGCCTACGGCATTTCATGAAATCTGTAGCTTACATTTTCCAGCCATTGAAATGGCTGGCTAGTCAATGATTCATGCCTACGGCATTTCAATAAACAAAACTGGTCAAATCAAAACGTCATCTCGTTTTGTGCGTTATCCCAAATGTTAAGCCTCGCAGTGACGCTTAGACTTTGCCTCTTCTAAGCTTTGCGGGAGAAATAATCAAGGCATCAAATTTTTTCTGCCTGATTTTCAATTGGAATCATTTTTGCCCCAGCTTTTTTACTAGCGATTGGGAACTTACATTCCTTTCTTGCTATTTTCAACCAATCAATCAACCTTTAACCACAACTTTTATGAGCGAATTACAACTGAAAGAACTCGAAGCGCAGATTGCCGAATTGAAAGGCAAGCTTACCGGAGACATGTTTCAAGACATGGATGTACGTGATCAGATCCACAATCTCGAGATGAAACTCAAAGGCGTCAAGCCAATGGATTCCAGTATTGATTGTGTGGGTTGCGGAAGCTGATCAGTTTTGAATCGATACTTTATCATTTACAAGCCCTTTGGGGTTTTGAGCCAATTTAGCGGAGAGGGGCAGACACTTGCCTCTCTTTTTCATTTCCCCAAAACAGTCTATCCAGTCGGTCGTCTCGATAAGGACAGCGAGGGTTTGCTCATCATCACGGATGATAAGCAGCTCAATTATCAATTGCTGAACCCCCGGTTTGCCCATCAGCGAGCATACCTGGCGCAGGTGGAGGGGATTCCCGATCAAGAGGCCATGCGTCAGCTGGAAAAAGGCGTAACGATCAATGTGGACGGTAAGCAGTATGCAACCAAGCCTGCCATCGCTAAAATTCCCGAAGAAATCCCATCTCTACCAGATCGTGATCCTCCGATCCGCTATCGCAAAAACGTGCCTGATACCTGGATCAGCCTGACCTTGATCGAAGGGAAAAATCGACAAGTTCGCAAGATGACCGCAGCTGTGGGACATCCTACCCTTCGGTTGGTGCGATGGTCCATTTCCAGGTTGACGATTGAGGATTTTCAGGTGGGTGAAGTCCGGGAAATGAGCAAAGAAGAAATTTACAAAGCCTTGGGATTGACTGGTTTTCGGAGGAAGTAAGTTTTGATTTAAGCTCACCACGACCTAGTGGTGCTACGATTTTTTTTCCAGGAAAGGCGTAAGACGCATAGGTTTTTTTAGTAGTTCCGTTTTCAGCCGTCACAACTCTGCTTTGATTGCCTTTGGGGCTAAACTGATTGCAATAATAGGTGAGTTGAAATATTTTTAAACAACAAAAACTAACACTTAAATCACCTTTTTCAGAAAAGTCTTTCAAAAATTAGATTTTCTTAATAGACTTAAGTGATGATTTAAAAAAATGGTGGGATCAAAACTCTTTTTTCAATGAACACACACACACACACATTCCAAATCTTTAGGTTTCATTTTTGACCCGCTAATCAGTGGGTTGAACCTTGCTTCTTATTCGAAGGAGTTATTTCGCAACACCTTGTTTTTACTATTGATTGCCTTCATATTTTCTTCTTGTGTGGAGGATACCTCCCTAAATAGTGGTCAGACAACTCTCCAAGAAAATCAAATAAAAAGAACCTTTACATCCATTCAAAAGGATAAATTTCTAAAAACCTTTCGGGAAGAGTCAAACCCCTCATCCTTTGGTTTCCGAATAGCTGAAGATGATAATCAATATTTCGATAAAGCCAATTGGAGTAAAGCTTTTCGTCATGAGGACTTAGTAAAAGGTGAGGTCACCTATACTATTCCTTTGATCACCGAAAATGTAGAAACATTTACCAATTTGATTGTTGTTAAGAAAGGTATTGACACTAATTCTTACTTGATCAGGTACCTCCCAGAAAAAGAATGGATAGAGACCAAGCAGCGAAGACATGGCTTTGGGAATTTTTCAGGCACTATTCAATTACTTAGGCTGGACGGGGAAGTTTTCAGTGAATCCCAGTATCTTCACGGGGTAGCCATTCAAACAGAAAACACCAACAGTAGGGTAAGTGGGTGTACTACCGAAATTGTTGTCACTGGATTTACAACGGTTTGTGTAAACGGAGACTGTATTATTTCGGAGGTGAGGTATGCAGAGGTAGAAACCTGTGAAAGCAATCCGGGAGGAGATCTTCCTCCGGGCTCTGGTGGAACTGGCGGTGGGAGTTCGGCTGGGGGCTCAACAGGATCTGGTGATCTGGGCATCCCCGGAATGCTGGATCCTGAGGATATTGCCTACTGGCTGAGGCCTTTGAACCCTCAGGATGACCTAAACAATCCCTATGATGGGATGAAGGCAGTGAGTACAGACGGCACGATCTATACTTATGATGCACAGGTAGATGCGTGGCTGATGCCGGAGGTAGTGGTCATGGAGGAGCAGGGTTTTATCGCCAATTTCTTTGGCAATCCGGATTTTGATGGGGGAGTGGTGACAGCGATGACTCTTACGCTGACTACAACAGCAAAAAGATCTCCCATCGGTCAGGTGATCATTGGGACTATCGCTTTTAATCTCTGGCTCTATAGTATGTATGAGGTGATGACATCAGAGAGTTCTCCTGATCAGGCCTGTTGGGACTTTCTTTTAGAATGTCAGAGGTGGAATTACAAATATTCGACAAATTTTGAATGCTATAAATGTTTAGGAAAGTGCAAAGATACAAAAATTGGAAAATGGCCATATACCGACTGCCCAATAGGATATTATGAATAAGAAAGAAATTTTAGAATGCAAGGTTGGGAAAAGGAAAGTAGTATTTGGGTTGCCGAATCAAGGAAGCATTCACTTTAACTTAATCTGCAAGTTGAATGCACGGGGAGTGATTGAAGGAGCAGAATTAGACATTTCGGCAATTCAGGATGAAATTAAATACAATTTCCTCCACCTGAAGTCGGAAGGTCTTTTCCCCATAGAAATTCAATATAGTTCGGAAAATAGTATCAATTTGCCTGAACCGATTATCAGGAATAAACCAAAAATGCCAGTTGAAGCGAAGCTATTCTGGTATAAAAAACTGGAAAAAGAGCTGCAGGATAAGGGTTTGTTAATAAAAAATGGATAACACGCTATGGAAACACTTTGCTATGAAGATGTAAAAAGCTCCAAGCTAATCGCAGGATTCCCGGGGGAAGGAAATTTGGTGGTTTCTATCCTGTTTGATATGGATGAAACAGGTCAAGTCAAGGAAACCAAGACAGAAATATCGGGTGATTATCAAAATTCCTCCTACAACTTCTATACAGCTACGAAGAAAACCATTCTTCCTATCAGAATCTCCAGTAGTCACGAAGAAATAATTCAACTACCAGACAGTATCAAGCAAGCGAAACAGGGGATGAGTGATGAGTCAAAATTGGACATGTATCTGAAGTTAAAAGCAGACCTGGAAAAGGAAGGACTGATCTAGTTATTGCTGTTTTCAAAGCTGACCTGAGATAATCTTGGGAAGGGGTATTCCTAATGGAAATTTCTACGACAATTGGATTGTTCTTTTTGTCTTTATAAATGCAGGCTTAAGGAACTTGCAGAAAATGCCCGTCTTTTAAATAGCCTAAAAATCAAAAACTATGATTGGATTTAAAGTAGAGGGTAAAGGAAAAAAACTATCAGTTGCCTCAGATGCCATACAAATAATTTTTGCTCTATTGGTCAAAGAATCTGAAGAAGAATTAAGTCTTCATATCAGAGGCTCTAATGATTTCTTTCAGGAACGATTGAACTGGGGGGCAATTAAATTTGAGCCTGGAGATGAGTTTCTCATTAAGGTTGAGGAGATAGAAGACATTTCAAAACCCAAAAAGAAAGAGTTTCATGAATGCTCTGAAGAGCAGTTAAAAGAGGAGTTGAAGACTTATTTTGCTCTTAAGCAGGAACTGGAAGATGCAAACTGGATATGACTTCTAGCCTGATTAAAAAAGCAAATACTAACATGATGGTATTCAGGTAAAATTCTCCTCAAATCGAGATTGGGAAAGATTATGTGACACCTAGAAGATGTAAAAAGTATGAGTAAGGATAAAGTATTGGGTTTTGAGTTGATTGATCAGGGAAAGAAGGTGTTCGGTGGATTTAAAAATGCATCAATTACTTTGATTTTTTCTAAAAATACCGAAGCTCATGAAAAAGACCTAGAGATCATGTTTTCAGGTCTAAATATTGAGTCAGGCGAATCCGTAGAGTGGTTGAATAAAGAGATTCAGGTAGGGGATGAGTTTATCATCAAAGTAAAGGAAACTGATAGCATCAGTCCTTACAGAGTCAAAGAGAAACCGCTCACCTACGCAGAAGTATTGGCAAAAATGAGCGAGAAGGAAAAATTAGCCATGAAACTCAAACAGTTTAACTATTTGGAGAGAAAGCTAAAAAGCAAAGGGTTGATCTAGCAGATTATTCTGCTTCTGTAGAGGCAGGAAAGCAAGGAATTGAGATAGTAGGTGCCCACTAAGACATTATTAGAATGAAAGGATTTAGACTAATATTCAACAACCAAAAAACAGATGCTGCTATTGATCACGGCGTGGTATCTTTACAATTCACAAGGGTAAAAAATCAAGAGAACGATCTCATATCCCTTCGACTAGGAGGAAGAGATGAGAAAAAATCAAGAGAAGTCATCTGGATTTTTGAAGAATTGAGGCTAGGCGAGGAATTTACTGTAGAAGTGATCGACACTATAGAATCTTCGGAGCCTAAGTCATCATCCAAGATAGATGATGAAGAATTACTCTTGGAAAATAACCTCCGAACTTATAAGCATCTTAAAAAAGAACTGGAAGAGGCAGGTCATCTATAAAAGATTTCATTTACATTTTTTAGAATAGAATGTTGTAGTTACAGATTAGAGTAGATTATTAGGTTTAGAAAGTTAATTGAGAATGGGATCCAAGATGTCCTTTAATAAATTGAGTTATGATAGGGTTTGAGATTAAAAGCGAAAAAGAAAACCTGAAGGCCGGATTGGAAGAGGGGGTTGTTTCGGTGATTTTCACTCGTGTGAAAAATGAAGAAATAGATCGAATGGACTTATCCGTTGGGGGCTTGACTATGGAAAAAGAAGAGAACCATAAGTGGATAGATAGAGATTTAACAATTGGGGAGAAGTTTAAAATTAAAGTTGTGGAAATCAGCAATGCATCTCCTTCACAGAAATTACAGAGGGCTCCCCTTGAAAAGCTATCGGTGGATGATAAATTGAGAAAATACCACAAGCTTAAGAAAGAACTGGAAGGGCGGGGATTAATTTGAGTTCCCCTCCTTATTCTTCGTTTGCTTTAGGCACTGGACTAAGATGACACTACCTATGCCTTAAATAATGCAGTCTTATGACCGCTTTTATAATATCCTCTCTGTCTTGCTGGCACATCATTTTCATTTCCATGTAAAAATCATGGGCCAGCGCTTGGGTTGGAATTGGTTTTAAATCCCCGGGATGCTCCCGGGGCTATTACAAGTTGTGCCTTCAGCACTCTTCTTTTTTCACTTCGCAGCTTTTCAAGCGATATTCTCTCTTAAAAATTCCTAAAAATCCCTTTGCTCCGCTGAGATTACCGCTTCAAAGAATTAAGATTGCGCTTGGGACAAATTATTCTATTTTTACACTTCTCACAGAAAAATTAAGCAGATGTATCAGGACAAAATCCAAGCTGTCACAGAGGAAGTTCGAAAGGTCGTCGTCGGTCAGGACAAAATGGTCAACCGATTGTTGATTGGGCTTTTTACCAATGGTCATATTTTGCTCGAAGGGGTGCCTGGTTTGGCGAAAACTTTGACCGTCAACACCCTGGCCAAAGTGCTTCATTTGGATTTCAATCGGATTCAGTTTACCCCGGATCTTTTGCCTGCCGACTTGGTCGGTACCATGATCTACAATCAGCAGAATGGGGATTTTGAAGTGAAAAAAGGACCGATTTTCTCTAACCTGATCTTGGCCGATGAGGTCAACCGATCCCCGGCTAAGGTACAGTCAGCTCTCTTGGAGGCTATGCAGGAAAAGCAGGTGACTATTGGAGAAACTACCTTTCAGCTAGATCGTCCTTTCTTGGTTTTGGCTACGCAAAACCCGGTGGATCAAGAGGGGACCTACCCTTTACCCGAAGCGCAGGTCGATCGATTTATGATGAAAGTGCATATCGACTACCCATCCAAGGCAGATGAAATGGAAGTCATGCGCCGCATGGCGAATATGTCCTTTAGTTCCGAAGTGAATGCGGTCCTTTCCAAAGAGGACATCTTTGGTATTCGGGATGAAATCAATGGAATCAAAATCGCAGAACCGCTTGAGCAATACATCATCGAATTGGTATTTGCAACCCGATTCCCGGATCAGTACGGTCTGAAAAATGAAGCTAAGTACATTCAATTTGGTGTATCCCCACGTGCAAGCATCAATCTAAACCTTGCTTCCAAGGCTGTTGCCTACATGGATGGGCGGGATTATGTGCTTCCGGAGGACATCAAGGAAATCGCTGAGGATGTGCTGAATCACCGAATTATTCTCAATTATGAGGCAGAAGCAGATGGAATAGACACCCGTGACTTAGTTAAAATTTTACTAGAAAAGGTGCCGATTAATAAGTCGGTAACATTGAAATAACATAAAAACTTGATTTAAGTGGCTTTCGGAGAGGAAAGCCTTTTTTTATGCTAAATCTGTTAATCCAATATTAAATTCTGCATTCATTTTTAAAAAAAGCATAATTCGAATAATTCTCTTGCGGTAGAAAATTGAATCAGTTTTGCAACGATTAAAAATGCAAAACCAAAATTCAATTAATAACTCATGAAAAAGTTCAATTATCTTTTAGCAATGTTTGCTGCTTTCACATTCGTTTTTACGAGCTGTGATGACGACACTCCAGAACCTAACAATGGGGTGACAATTTCAGGAATTCCCGCTACGGCTTCTATTGAAGCAGGTGGTACTTTGGGCCCAGTAACAGCTACTGTAACTGCTCCCGATGGCCTGTCTGAGTTGGTGATCACCAAAGATGGATCAAATTTCGCGACTGTTCCTTTGTCCGGAACTTCTGCATCTCAAGAATTTGAGTACACTGCCACTGCAGAGGACGAAGGAAAAAGCATTGTTTTTGTATTCACGGCAACAGACGTTGACGGTGATGAGGCTACTGCTACGCACGTATTAAATGTTGGCGTGGAAGAAACAACAGTAAGAGTTGATTCTAATATTACTTCTGATCAGACTTGGGAAACTGGTAAGGTTTACATCTTGGGTTCCAGAATCTCTGTAGAGTCAGGTGCTACTCTGACTATCGAGCCTGGCGTGATCGTCAAAGGTGAAGTAGGAACTGGTGCCAATGCTTCTGCTTTGGTAGTCGCCCGTGGCGCTACGTTGAATGCTTTAGGTGAACCAGATTCTCCAATCATTTTCACTTCTATTGCAGATGAAATTATGCCAGGAGAGATCGCATCTCCTAACTTGGATCCAAACCTTTCTGGTCTTTGGGGAGGTTTGATCGTATTGGGTAATGCTCCATCTTCTTTACCGGGTGATGTTTCTGAGCTTCAAATCGAAGGTATTCCACCATCTGACGCAAATGGTCTTTACGGTGGTGATAATGCTGAAGACAATTCAGGTACTATTCAGTACATCTCTATCCGTCACGGTGGTTCAAACATCGGTGAAGGTAACGAAATCAACGGCCTTACCCTTGGTGGTGTAGGATCAGAAACGACTATCGAAAATGTGGAAGTAATCGCTAACCAAGATGATGGAATCGAATGGTTTGGTGGTACTGTCTCTGTAACCAACGCATTGGTTTGGAATTCAGGTGACGATGCACTTGATACTGATCAGGCTTGGGCTGGTACTATGGATAACTTCATCCTTATCTGCGGTGACGAAACTGACCACTCTATGGAAATCGACGGTCCTGAGGGTTCTTACCTCGATGGGCATACTTTGACCAATGGTTCAGTAAAAGGAAACGATGTGTCTGAACTGGGTGACTTCAGAGATGGAGCTCGTGGAACATTCGAAAATATCTATTTCTTTGGATTCGCCAATCCAGCCGATACAGATGGACGAGGTGACTTGTCGATCAGCGGTGATGCTTCTCTTGCAAACTTCCAGGAAGGTGTATTGTCTTTCCGTAATTTGGAAATCGCTCTAGCTGATGGAGCTACTCTTACAGATGTATTCCTCAATGGAACTGATGCTGAAGCTACTGCTGTCGAGGCAGGAGCCAATACAGTGGGTGCTGACAAGGCTCCATTCGCTGGATGGTCTTGGGCTGATGTAGCTGGCGAACTTGCCGATTTCTAAGCTTAGATTTTAATTCATAAAAGGGAAGGAAGGAAGATCTTGCAAGGAGCTTCCTTCCTTTACTTACTAAATAAACAATTTCATTTGCTGTATGAAACCAAATCTATCTGATTCTTTCATGATACGATCATTGATCCTCAGTCTATTCCTGATCAGTCCGCTGTTTGCAGGATTTTCATTTGCCCAAAAAGGAACACTTCGAGGGGCAATCTTTGAAGAAGCTACCGGAGAGCCGCTTTTCGGCGTTTCTGTTTTGGTCAAAGAAATCGGTACCGGAGCGGTCACTGATTTTGACGGGAAATTTGAAATCCAAGCCGATCCAGGCACTTACACTCTTCAAATCTCCTACATTTCCTTTTCTACTGTAGAGCTTACTTCGGTAGAAATCAAAGACGGTGAAGTCACAGTCCTCAACGATGTCTTGATGGCTGAAGAAGCTTCCGAACTTGAAACTGTAACCATTGCGGCTACAGCTATACGGACAACAGAAAATGCATTGATGTCCGTCAAAAGAAATGCTCCCAACTTAATGGATGGAATTTCCGCCTCTACTTTCAGGCAAATTGGAGATGGAGATGCTGCAGGCGCTGTCAAGCGGGTAACCGGTGTCTCTATCGAAGGTGGAAAGTATGTCTATGTCCGTGGTCTCGGAGATCGATATACCAAAACCGTCCTAAATGGTGTCGATGTACCGGGTTTGGATCCCGATCGAAATACCATCCAAATGGATATTTTTCCGACCAATGTCATTGACAATATCATAGTGTCAAAATCATTTACTGCAGATTTGCCTGCAGACTTTACCGGTGGTGTAGTAGACATTGCTACCAAAGATTTTCCTGAAGAGCGGACGATGGTAATCGGTGTTTCCGGTGGTATCAATCCTTCCATGCACTTCAACAGCAACTACCTCCAATATGATGGTGGAGAGACTGATTGGTTAGGTTTTGATGACGGGACCCGGGCAATCCCCACTGGAGGAAGAACAGACATTCCTTCTTATGGAGATGTAGTGGGTAATCCCAACAGCGAAGCCGGAATAGAGTACCGGTCAATTCTTAGTTCATTCAATCAAACCTTAGCCGGCTACCGGAATAATAGTTTGATGGATGTGGGATTGAGTTTTTCTCTAGGCAATCAGCTTGCCCGTGAGAAAGTGACTTGGGGCTATAATTTTGCCCTTACTTATAAAAATGATACCGAATTTTACCAAGATGCCGAGTTTAACCTCTTTGCAAAGCCTCGTGAGTCATCTCAGGTCGAATTGGAGCCGCTCGAAAGGCAAATTGGTGATTACGGGGTAAATAATGTACTGCTCGGAGGAATGGCCGGAATCGCCATGAAGACTGAAGCGTCCAAGTTTAGACTGACCTATCTTCATCTCCAGAATGGCGAGTCCAAGGCAGGTGAGTTTGATTTTATCAATACTAACCTGGGGGCAAACTTCGAAGCCAAGCAATACAACATCGAATATAGTGAGCGCTCGATGCAAAGTATCTTATTGGGTGGATCACACTTTTTGAATGGAAATCAGTGGGAAATCGATTGGAAAGTAGCCCCTACGCTCTCTACAATGGACGATCCGGATATCCGTTTTACACGATTCAGATTGCCCAACAATACCATATCTACCGAGGTAGGCTTGCCTACACGGATCTGGAGAGAACTCGAGGAGACCAATTTGGTCAGTAAGTTGGACTTGACCCGACGGATCAATGCTTTCCAAACAGATGGTAAGATTAAATTTGGAGGAAGTTATGTGATAAAAAACAGGGATTTCAATATTCAGACATTCCAATTCGCAACAGGAAATACGGACCTGTCAGCCGGTGATCCCAATGCAATCCTAAACCCGGAGAATCTTTTCTCCGCAGAAAACAGAAACGGTGTTCGTTACAATCCTGACTTTATTCCGGTCAATCCAAATGAGTACCAGTCAGACCTCAGCAATGTTGCAGGGTATGTTTCGGCCGAATTGAATCCTATTGAAAATTTGAAAGCAATCGCCGGTGTTCGGGTAGAAAAGTATACGCAATTCTACACCGGTACCAATCAGACTGCTACCATTGTTTTTGACAATGAAAAAGTATTGGATGATTTCGACCTTTTCCCTTCTTTGAATTTGGTGTATGGTTTGAAAGAAAATCAAAATCTTCGTCTTTCGGCTTCACGGACCATCGCCAGACCTTCTTTCAAAGAACTTTCTTATGCAGAGATTTTGGATCCGATTACAGGCCGTACTTTTATCGGTGGCTTGTTTGAGGAGACCACCAATGGCGGTGCAGAAGTACTTTGGGATGGTAATCTAACAGCTACTCGGATCAACAATTTTGATTTGCGTTGGGAATCCTTCCAAGAAAGAGCTCAGATGTTTTCGGTCAGTGCTTTTTATAAATCCTTCGACAAGCCTATTGAAATTGTCCAGTTTCTCTCAGACCCGGGTTCCTTTCAGCCTCGAAACGTAGGCCGCGGTACGGTGATGGGTTTGGAATTTGAATTAAGAAAATCTCTCTCATTCATCTCGCCTGCCTTGGAGAATTTCATGTGGAATACCAATGTAACCCTAGTCGATTCTAGAATTCAAATGTCTGCTACCGAACTTCGATCCCGACAGCTGACTGCCAGAGATGGTGAGACGATTGATGATACGCGTGAGATGGCTGGACAGGCTCCTTACATTGTAAATACAGGCCTTTCTTTCATGAATTATATGACAGGGCTAGAAGCTGGTATATTTTATAATGTTCAGGGACCTACTTTGAATTTTGTAGGATTTGGAAACCGAACCGATACCTACACGGTACCCTTCCATAGTTTGAATTTGAATATCAATAAGTCCTTTGGAGCTGATGAGCGAATTACCACCAGTTTTGGGGTATCGAATATCTTGAATGACAAGCGGCAGATCGTTTTCCGATCTTATGAAGCCCAAGATCAATTCTTCACCAATTTGGCGCCGGGTACAGAGATTAGCTTTAGTTTTGGGTACTCTTTTTAATTAAATTTCATAGCATAGTAAAGCCGGCTTTTGCAAAAGGGCCGGCTTTTTTTGTCCACCTGGGGGTAAGTCTTCACGAGCCTGAATTGCCTTCGAGTGAAGGCACTTTTATCTTATTCCCCATTTCTACAAGAAGTGATCAATGTCACCTTTTATTTTTTCTATTTATCGTAATATTACGATTAAATATGAACCCCGAAATGAAAACAATCAAAATACTCGGAACCGGCTGTCCAAAATGTAAGCAAACGGAAGCTGTCGTCAAGGAGGCTCTTGCCCAATCCGGTCAGCAAGCGGAAATCATCAAAGTCGAAGACATCCAAAAAATCATGGAGTACAACGTTATGAGTACGCCTGCGGTGGTGGTGGATGAGGTAGTTAAGATAAAAGGAAGGGTTCCTTCCATCTCAGATATTTTGGCAGTAATCGCTTAATCAGACTCCATGTTTGACTGGTTACAAAATCTGGCTGATTGGCTGGTACACGGCATTTTTGGCTTAGGGGAAAGCTCCAGGATGGGGATTGCTTTGAATTTTTTCCTTTATGACACCATCAAGATCCTGATTTTGTTAATGCTCATTACAACTTTGATGGGCTTAGTCAATGCATATTTTCCAGTGGAACGACTGCGGGATTTTCTAAACCGCCGCAAGCTCTACGGGCTTGAGAATTTATTTGCTTCCTTCTTTGGGGCCATCACGCCTTTCTGTTCTTGCTCCTCCGTTCCTTTGTTTATAGGTTTTGTACAGGGCGGCATTCCTTTGGGAGTGACTTTCTCCTTTTTGATTACCTCCCCTTTGGTCAATGAGATTGCTTTGGCCATGTTTGTGGGGCTTTTCGGGTTGAAATTCACGTTGATTTACGCCTTGAGCGGAATTTTGCTTGGAACGGTTGGAGGGATGATTTTGGGCCGAATGAATTTGGAAAAATACCTCTCCGAATGGGTACAAAATCTCATCAAGGCCAAGACCAAAGGGAGTTCAGATTACCAAGCTGAAAATATTTCTTTTACCCAACGACTCCAACTAGTCTTCAAGGAAGCTTGGGGAATTGTTAAAAGTATTCTTATCTATGTGGTGATTGGGATTGGAATTGGTGCCGCGATGCATCGCTATGTGCCCGAAAATTTCTTTCAACAATACCTTGGGTCGGGTCAGTGGTGGACGGTGCCGCTAGCGGTGATTTTGGCCGTCCCGCTTTATTCCAATGCTGCGGGAATTATCCCGGTGATCCAAGTACTTGTTGCCAAAGGCGTACCCATCGGTACCGCGATCGCCTTTATGATGGCGACCATCGGACTGTCCATACCAGAAGGCACACTACTCAAAAAAGTCATGACCAGCCGGTTGATCGGGATTTACTTTGGTGTGGTCACCCTATTTATCATTATCTCAGGATTTATCTTCAATTTATTACTATGAAAAATCTAATTCTTACGCTTTCACTCGTCTTTTCTTATTTAGCTCTAAACGCTCAGGTGAAACATTCCGGCGCCATGAGCGAAATGGGCAAAACCGGTTTTGCTCCCACCATTTCACTGGATTCACTCCAAAAATATAAAGGTTTGATTGCCTTGGGTCCTTTGGGGAAAATGCAGGGCGAAATTACAGCTGTAGATGGTATTCCATTTACCGGTATCCTAACTGCCGAAGGCAAGGGAAGCATTCAATCGAAGTGGCAATCTGAGGCGCCGTTTCTAGTCTATGCTGACGTCGAGCAATGGGAGGAAATCTCCTTAAAAGGTAGGGTAAATACGATTCAAGAATTAGAAGCCTTGATTGAAAGCACGCTTATAGCCAATGGGATTGATTTGCTTGAACCCTTGCCTTTTCGCATTCAGGGAAATTTTGACCGGATGACCACCCATATCGTAACTCCAAGATCTCCGGAAATTCCCGGCTATGTGGAGGGGAGAAATCAAGTCAAATTTGACCACCAAAATTCCGCTGGAGAATTGATCGGATTCTATTCCAAAGAAGGTCAGCGTATTTATACACATCATGACAGCTTTATGCATGTACATTTTCTGAGTGAGGAAAAAGATTATGCAGGACATCTCGATCAATTCGATTCCGCACTGGATGGTCTTACACTTCTGATACCAAAAGGTAGAAACTAGGCTTTCCTGCATTTCCAGACGCTGGACCTATCGGTCAGTGACAAGGTGCCTTAAAATTTCTGATAGCAGACATGGAGAGCGATGCGTCCTTTGAATCTATGTGGTTTGAAAAAAGAGGAACCTCGAAGCCACAGATTTATTGAACTGAGAAGTTGAATATTTTCCGATTCTTGGTTGGAAATCCGAGAGGATAGTTGCCGAAGATTGTTGTCGTTTGTCTCAGGAAGCTGTACTTATCGGTCTGTAGGGGGAGATTCTGGATCTGGTATGGGAGAAGAATTGAAAATGCCTTATCGCTTTACTAAGTGCCTTGGAATATTTATCTTGGAATGAAGGGTAAAAATCTCCTATGTCGCACCATCATCAGCATCACTCATCCTCCAAAAATCTTGGAATTGCCTTTTTTCTCAATTTGGTTTTTACCATCATTGAGTTTATCGGAGGCTATTGGGTGAACAGTGTGGCGATTATCTCCGATGCGGTACATGACTTAGGCGACAGTCTTTCCTTAGGATTTGCTTGGGTGCTGGAGCGGAAAGCCATCAAATCCCCTAGTAAACGCTTTTCTTTTGGCTATCGCCGTTTTTCCCTTCTGGGAGCCTTGATCAATTCCATTATTCTGGTACTGGGATCGATTTTTGTAATTCGAGAAGCGATTCTACGGTTGCAGGAGCCACAAAACCCCGATGCGAGCGGGATGTTTTTTCTAGCCCTGCTAGGGGTGGCGGTCAATGGCTATGCTGCATGGAAAGTCAGCTTTGGCAGGACGCTGAATGAAAAAGTAATCACTTGGCATTTGCTTGAAGATGTCCTCGGCTGGGTAGCAGTCTTGATTGCCTCTATGGCTATCTATTTTTGGGAAATCCCTCTTTTAGATCCCATTTTATCTTTAGCGATCACATTCTTTATCCTCTGGAATGTCATCAGGCGTATTAAGGAGACCCTTCTGATTTTTTTGCAGAGTCAGCCTGCAGAAATCGACCGGGAATTGCTGGAAAAAAAACTCTTACAAATCCCTGGAATCTCCTCCATTCACCACACGCATATTTGGTCCCTCGATGGAGAGCGACATGTCTTTAGTACGCATTTGAAATTAAAAAATGTAAATTCTCTCGAGGAAATAGCCCGAATCAAACAAGCAGTAAAAAAACAATTGGAACCCTTTCATTTTGAGCATATTACTTTAGAAACCGAACTCGAAGGGGATCTTTGCGAATTTGAATAAAAGAATCATGAAGAACGAACAGCTTATCCAAGTATGGAAAGAAGGAAGAACCCGTTTTACTCGGCTTTTGGAGCAGGCAGGTCCGGGGGATTTACCCAAAAAACACGGAAAAAGCCCCAATTCTGCGGGATTTCTCATTCGGCATAGTGCGGAGGTGGAATTACTTTTTGCCAAAAATGTATTTGGGAAAAAGGACGTAAAAATCACCGCCAAAACACTTATCGCAGGGAAAGATACAGGCGATTGGACTGACCTTGAGGAGCTAAAAGCCTTTTCATCCTATGCTGAAGTAATGCTGGAGGAAGCCATTGCAGCCCAGAAAGACTGGGATGAGTCAATCGAAACTAAAGAGTTTGGTAAAAAGACCAAATCAGAAGCTTTTGGAAGGATTCTTACTCATACTGCTTATCATGCCGGACAATTGGCCTTGATATTGAAATATGGGGATTGATGGGTAGGTGCCTTAATTTATAAGCAAACCGGGTGGGCTACCTGTTTGCCGAGAATCCCATAGGAGTTAAATTAATCATTTTTAGAGTCAGAAAGACGGTGAAGCCGTCTAACCTTTCAATAAACGCGGGCTTGCCTGACGGCCAGTCAGGTGAAATTCGTGGATAGTGAAACACTAGATATAATGGTGCTGCCCAATCCCGAACGTGCCTGTCCCGATGAGCGTAGCGATTTCGGGAGGTTGAACTTGGTAATCCAATGATGTTCGACCCTTTCAGGGTCGGTAGGCATAAAGGTGTTTTGCGCTTTGGATCCATGGGTTTCACCCATGGCTATTCAAGGTTAGACCACTTCGTGGTCTTGAAAATGACCAAAATTTCTGTCCAGAAAGACGGTGAAGCCGTCGAACCTTTCAATAACCGCGGGCCTGCCTGACTGCAGGCAGGTGAAACCCGTGGATAGTGAAACACTAGATATAATGGTGCTGCTACCCAACCCCGAACGGGGTTGAACTAGTGGGAAGGGAATTGCAAATTCCGAAAAATATAAAAGCGTAGATACAATCTACGCTTAGTCAAACATTCTACACCAAGCCGAGCTACCTGTCCCGATGAGCGTAGCGATTTCGGGAGGTTGAACTAGAAAGGAAAGGGGATAATAAATTCCAAAAAGGATAACAAGGCTGGTCTGTGAGACACAGCCCCCCTGGTAGGAAGTAAGGAAATTGATATCATGTCAATTTTCTGATAATTTCTTCCGCATCGGGAAATGCCGTTAAGAGTTGCTCGGCATTCATCAACTCAAAATCCTGAAAATCAAATCCCGGGGCTACCATACAGGAGACAAGTGCATAGCTGTCAGTTCCTTCGACTGTACTTCCAAAAATCGTATTTGCAGGCACTAGTTGCTGTGGTGAGCAGTCAGAATTTCCCACTGGCCCAAGTGATAAAACCTGATGGCCCTTTTCCCCCAAAATATGAATTGATAAGTGGTTTCCCTCGTGCCAAAACCAATGCTCATCACTTTTGATCCTGTGGAAGTTGGAGTGATTTTCGGAGGTCAGAAGAAAATAAATGACCGTAGCTAAGTTTCGCTTTCCCGACTCTGTTTCTAGCATCTCCGTACTTCTGTAGGTTTCTGCAAAAAAACCTCCTTCGGGATGAGGCTGAAGTTTGAGCTCCTCGACTAATTGGGCGATGCGTTTCTGGCTATCCATTAGGCGTATTGCTGGACTAAGATATCTACGATTCGCTCAGCAGTTTTTCCATCCCACATGGGGATACCTTGGTATTGCTTCCATTCCCCTGCCATGACCTTTTCCAGATAGGGCTTTAGCTTCGCTGGGTCTGTTCCCACCAGCTCATTGGTCCCTAAATGGATGGTTTCGGCTCTTTCGGTATTGTCACGGAGAGTAATGCAAGGGACATTCATGACAGAAGCTTCTTCGGTGATGCCTCCTGAGTCAGTGATTACCCCCTTGGCATTTTTGACGAGGTAATTGAACTGCAAATAGCCAAGTGGTTCGCAGAGATGGAGATTAGGTGAGGATATTCCCAAAGCTTGGAGGTTTTTGGCTGTACGGGGATGCACCGGGAAGATAATCGGCAGACCCTGTGTTCCTTCCAAAATGGCGTCGATCATGGCCTTAAGCTTTTGTTCCTGATCCACATTGGCAGGTCTGTGCATGGTCATGACAAAGTACTCCTTCGGCTCCAGTTGCTCGAAAAGTTCTCCTTCAGGTTTCTCAAATCGAGGCATTTGAGCCATGAGTGTATCGATCATGGTATTACCTACGTAGTGGATTTTTTCTTCTGAAAAGCCACTTTTTCGCAAATTTTCATTGGCGATTTCGGAGGTGGTGAAAAAGTGATCCGTGATGGAATCGGTGACCATTCGATTGATCTCCTCTGGCATGGTTAAGTCACCGGAGCGAATTCCTCCTTCCACATGGGCCACATCGATGCACAGTTTTTTGGCAGCAATGGAGCAGGCAAGGGTGCTGGTGACATCACCCACTACGAGTACCAGATTGGTGGGATTTTCCAACAACTCCCTCTCAAATGCTACCATGATAGCCGCGGTCTGCTCGGCTTGGGTACCGCCTCCGCCACCCAAATTCGCATCAGGCTCCGGAATATTGAGTTGCTCAAAAAAATCTCCCGACATCTTTTTATCATAATGCTGACCCGTGTGAATCAGACGGAATTTGACTGCTGGGTTTTTAGCTTGTTGCTTTTGGAGTTGGTGGATAATGGGGGCGATTTTCATGAAATTGGGTCTCGCTCCCGCCACGATCGTAAAAGTGGGCATGAGATTTTTGAAAATTTTACCCAAAAGTAAAAAAATAGTGGGAAGCGACCTGATAATTTGAGAGGATTATCTGCTTCAATTCTGGCTCCTTTTTTGTTTCTTTGTCAATCAAAGATTTTAGGTAAAATTCATGAATTCAGCTTTTTGGAGAAGAGTAGTAGGGGTCTTTACAATCTTGATTCTAGCGTTTTTGAGTGCATGTACCGATACGTTGGAGCGTTCTGAGGTGGTGTACGACAACGATTTTTCAAATCTTGATTTAGCAGGCTTTGAAAATGGAAAGCTTTTTGTATTTCAGAATGACACGGTCGCCGGCTTTTATCATAATGAGGAGGTTTCTGTGCAACTTGAAAATTTGCCCTCCCATAATATGCTGAAGGTTACTTCCGAAATCCTCATTCATGATAGTTGGGACGGAAATCCGGAAGACGGAGTATCTGGTCCGGATTATTGGTTTTTTGGTTTAGATAATACCGAGATCTTCAGAACTACCTTCTCCAATTCGCCTTGCGAATCCACTTTTTGCCTTTATCAATCTTATCCCAATAGTTATTTCCGACAAAATCGACCCAAAGATGGAGCGATTCAAACCAATCTGCCTGGACTTTGTCTGTTTGGGGCTTTTAGTAATTATACCACACGCTATCGAATTGAGGAAATTATTCCCCACACTAATAATTCTGTAAAGATATTTTGGAATAGCGAATTGCGACAAGAACAAAACCCAAACCCCGCTTGTGATGAGTCTTGGTCTTTGGCCAGAGTTACTGTGGAGGCATTTGTAGTAAATTGAGATGATGGGCAAAAAAGGACATATCGCATTGATTTTTTGGATTTTCCTGATCGGAAATGTTTCTGCTCAGACCATTCCTTTAGGCATGCCGGTATTGGATGATTACCTCCGGAGAGCCCAATTATTGGGTCGGGTAGATTCTGCTTCCAGCTGGATGATTAGACCTCTCTATCCTACGGAAGCCTTTGGCGTCAGGGATGGCTTTGATCTCGACAGCTCTGTAGTAGACTTTGATCAAAGTAGATTTCACCGGTTTGTCGACGTGGATTCTGCCCGACAGTTGAAGTTATTGATGCTTCCGGCCAGTTACCGCCTGCAATACAATTCGACTTATGCTTTTGGGGTCAATGACGGAGCCATGATTCCCAACAGGGGATTTCAGCAGGTTTTATCCTTTGGAGCCTATGCGGAGTTTGGCAAGTGGTCCTTACAGTTTCAGCCGGAGATCTTGATGGCTCAAAACAGAGACTACATCGGGTTCCCTATTGAGCATCAGGCTACGGTACTCTTTTACTATGAGTACATGAATCGGATTGATATGCCGGAGCGCTTTGGCGATAAAAGCTTTAATCGCTTCTATCTTGGCCAGTCTAGCTTACGATATAATGTCAAGGAGTTTTCGATCGGAATGTCCACAGAGAATCTTTGGTGGGGACCGGGCAGGAGAAACTCACTTCTTTTAGGCAATAATGCGCCGGGTTTCTTTCATTTCACGGTGAATACCCGGAAACCTGTTTCTAGCCCAATCGGATCATTTGAGGGTCAGTTGATCAGTGGCTTTTTGAATTCGACAGACTTTCTTCCACCTCACCCGGACTATTCCATTCAGCAAAATCCAGTTTACATTCCCAAGCGGGAAAATGGCAACCGCTACCTTTCTGGAATCGTCCTGACCTATCAGCCCAAGTGGGTTCCAGGTTTATTCCTCGGCTATGGTGCCACCAATCATCTCTATCGGGATGAGGTGCAGGTGATGGGTGACATTCTACCTGTTTTCAACGGTCGCAAAGGGCCGGAAAATGTCTATGACCCGGTTCGTGATAGAAGGCAACAGTTTTCTTCCGGCTTTTTCCGTTGGTTGAGTCCTGAGGGACATTTCGAATTTTATGGAGAGTACGGGACCCGAGGGAATAGTCGTAGGGTAAGTGATTTTATGATTACTCCTGAAAAGGGGAGAGCATTTACTTTTGGGTTTTCGCACTTGATGGCATTGGGGAAACCAGGCAGCTACTTCCAAATCAGCTCTGAAATGACCCAAACAGGTCAGACTATTCGTGAGGAGATCAGACAGCTAAGGACTTGGTACATTCATGATCATGTTCGCCATGGCTACACCCATCAAGGTCAGGTGCTTGGAGTAGGAAATGGTCCGGCAAGCAATCAGATTTTTGTAGAGTTTGCTTGGGTAAAGGATATGAATCGCCTGGGTTTTCAGATGGAGCGAATTGTCTACAACAATGATTTCTACTATTACCGCTATGAGGCTTCAAAGGATTTCCGAAATAAGTATGTGGACTTAGTGCCTTCCTTAGTGGCAGATTGGCGGTTTGGGAATGTATTGCTCAGCGGAAGATTCCAATATGTGAATACTTTGAACTATAAGTGGTTTTTGGAAAATCAACCCGATCAGTATTTTGTACCCGGCTATGACCGAAAGAATTTCGTCGCCAATTTGGGCGTAGCTTATTTATTTAGATAAGATGATTGCAGAAAAAAATAAAGTCATTACCATCTCCTATCGCTTGCTAGCGGATGATGGAGAGTCTGGAATGGAATTTTACGAGGAAGTTACTTCCGAACAGCCTTTTGCCTTTCTTTTTGGCCAGCAGTACATCCTTCCCAAATTGGAAGAGGCCATCGCAGGCAAAGAGGCAGGTGAGACTTTCTCAGTTTTTATTGATTTTGAAAATGGATACGGTGATTATCTCGAAGAGCGGAGGGTAATTATTCCTAAAGCCAACTTCAAGGAAGAAGGGAAAAAGAATAAGGATGTCCTCCGTGTGGGGAATGTCATCCCCATGAAAGATGATCAGGGAAACCAAATGCGTGGGGAAATCATCAAAGTGGATTACATGGGAGTTCATATGGATTTCAATCCTCCCTTAGCAGGCTATGATTTGCAGTTTGACGGAAAGATTGAATCAATTCGGGAAGCTACTTCGGAAGAGATTGAGCATGGTCATGCGCACGGTCCGGGTGGTCATCAGCACTAGTTTATAGGGCATTTGACTTATTGATTGGAGCGCTTAGGATTGATTCTTTTGTGCATAAGTCATTGATTCATGCAAAAAGTATTACCCATCATCAGGTTATTAGCTCTGATTTTATTTATTCTGATTTTTCTACTGTAGAGAAATTATGGAGTCGCGAAACTTCGGGTGAAATTATTTTTTCCCTAAGTCGGTTCCTGAGCTCTTGTAAGCCTGATCAATAGTCAACTCATAGAGTCCTTCAATTCGCTCGGAGGGATAGAGTTCCAAGGCTTTCTTAAGCTGAACCTCCGAGATTCGGTATGCCTGTTGGTTGAAGTGAAAAATTGCATCGTTGTAATACTGCAATCCGGCTAATTCGCGAAGATTGATTGATCGAAAAATGGTCTTATCGCTGTAGTCTATTTCGGTGGAACCAATTCGCTGATTTAGCGAAAGGTAATAGGAGTCCTCTTCCGGTTTGTAGGCATCAATATACTTTTTGACCTCCGATGATCGTGAGATCATTCCGCCGATTTTCAGTGTGCTTTCCAAAACGATCGGTTGATCATCGATCGATAGCATCGTGAAGACATGGTAATCGGTTTCGATGATTTCGAAATCAAATCCGTATCTGTCAAGAATCATTCCCAGTACAGCCGTTCCACTGACACAATCAAACTTTCCAGACTCCATCATTTCATTGAAAGTGGCGTGCTGCTGATATTTTTTAAAAAGCTCTTTATGGGATAATTGAAAGGCATATCGAATGAAACCCATCGATTCTCCTTTCTTTTGGAATTTGTGGTCAAGTTTGGCTAAAAAGCTTTCCCATTTCTGCTCGGGAAAATCTGAAATGGGGTGAACTGCACGAAATAATGCTAGCTCTTGATCTGAAGATAGGCCTTCCTGCCAAAGTTCCTTTTCTACAGTCGAGTCAAAAAGTGTTTCTGGGCTTTGGGCAAAGGTCAGCTGGGCTGCTGATTTTATAATCAACAGACAGGTAAGTCCGATGATAAGCCCAAGATTCTTCATTTCTTTGTAATCCCAATGTTAACTTATTTCCTTAAAGTTAACAATTTGGTAACATTAGAAACAAGAGAATGAGGTAAAAGTTTTAAAAAAGGCTGTTTTGGAGCTCTGGGAATAGTATTGACCTAGCTTGATATTTGGGGAGTAGAGAGTGGGGTAATTGGTTAATAGGGCTGGAAGGTTTGAAAGTGGTAAGGTTTGCTGAAAAATCTGAATCTCGATTCAAATCGGTCCTGGGGCTCGTATTTCGTACTTCGTATTTCGTAGATAGGGTTGGAAGGTTGCAAAGGTTGGAAAGTTGGATAAAAATTGAATTTCATTTCAAATCCTGCTCACACACGTGTTTCGTGCCTCGTAATTAGAATTTAAGATATGCTTAGAATAGACCCTCAACTTTAACTTGTTTATCTATATTTTACAGAAAAATCCCCCACAATCTATTCATGATGATAGGGTTCGCCACGAAGAATCGTGAAGGCACGGTAAATCTGCTCGGCTAAAAATATCCGGATCATCTGATGAGAAAAGGTCATTTTCGAAAGGGAAATCTTCCCATTTGCCCGCTGGTAAACAGCGTCTGAGAACCCATAAGGCCCACCGATCACAAGAACCAACTGCTTGATACCGGCATTCATTTTTCCTTGAAGAAAGGCCGAAAACTCCATCGAAGTCATGCTTTTCCCTTTTTCATCCAAGAGGATTACCCAGTCCGTAGGGCTGATTTTTTTAAGGATTGCTTCTCCTTCCTTCGATTTTTGCTGGCTTTCTTGAAGGGATTTGGTGTTTTTCAGATCAGGGATAATTTCCCAATCCAATCGAATGTAGTGTTGTAGTCTTTTTGAGTAAAGCTCTTGCAATTCAAGAATGGCAGAATGATCTGTTTTGCCGATAGCGATAATTTTAAGCTGCATTTGAAATGGTCCTAGGTGATAAAGAGGGCTTTTAGGTTTAAATCAATTTTTTACCGTTTAAAAATCTTCAATCGAATTTAACAAACATATTAATAATCAAACTGTTCTACTCCAACAAACCAAAATCAACTATCATGAAAAAAGTAGTAAGTATGATTGCGATGGCAATGTTTTTCGTTGCCTCCTCATTTGCCCCAAAAACAGATTCAGTTCACGAAGTAGAAGCTGATATCGTAGATTTGGCAGTAAGTACCGATTTCTTGTCAACTTTAGTTGCGGCCGTGAAGGCTGGTGACTTGGTAGACGTATTGAAAGGCGATGGTCCTTTTACAGTTTTTGCACCAACAAATGATGCTTTCGCAGCACTTCCAGCTGGTACACTAGAAAGCCTTTTGAAGCCAGAAAATAAAGATCAATTGGTCGCTATTTTGACTTACCACGTAGTACCTGGTAAAGTAATGTCTACCGATCTTTCCAATGGACAAAAAGCTACTACTGTACAGGGAAGTGATATTACTGTCACTCTGAAGGATGGAAAAGCTATGATCAATGATGCTACGGTGACTGCTGCTGATATCGAAGCAGACAACGGAGTAGTACACGTAATTGACAAAGTGATTCTTCCAAAGATGTAATCCACTTCTATAAAACTTTAAAAGCCTGTTTGGATCTGATTCCAAACAGGCTTTTTTTTAGTGCTTGGGCTCCCAGATAAGCCGGAGAAATGAGCTCAATCTTTCATTATTCCTACTTAATGGAATCCCGGTAATGATGCCTATCATCAAATTGTCGGCGATTCCAACTCTCATCTGGGGTCTTAAGACAGCATGAAAATCATTATTCTCATCAATAGTTTTATTGATTTCAACCCCTATAAAATTACGGGTACCTGATATCATATAATGAAAACTGGTATTGATATCGTAGGTTAAGTGTGTCTTTGCCTCAGCAAATTTCCGCTCGATCATGGGTCCTGTGTAAATCAACGAATGGAAATTAGTACCCCATCTCTTTGCCACTACAAAGAAGGGATTATAAACATTACCTTGAAACAGTGGTCTTCCGAAATTTTTGAAATCAGATAATTCAAATTCATGGATATATCCCAAGGCCATCGAGGTAGCAATGGACTCATTAACATAAAAAGACCACTGTGCTGCCAATTTTAAACTATTCAGCCGATTAGAGGGTAGGTTTTCCCTGTTGAAACTCCGGCTATTTGGAGTGTAAAAGGTAAAAGGTAATTCTACCTCCAAACCCAATCGATCGATGGGAGCCCATTCGTATTCAATCAATGCTTCATAGGAGTCAAAGTCCAAATTATCGGTTAGTCCCACTCCAATATTCCACTCTTTTTCTCCTTTTCTCGCACCTAGATCCCTGATGAGATCAATATAGAGTGGCTCCGCATGGAGTACCTTGTCCGGTTGCTTTTGATTTTCTATTTGGTTGATAAATAAGCTATCTTTTTCAGCTTTTGAGGTTTGGCCGTAATTAGCCGTGTGAATCCATAGCAAGGCCATAGAAATCACAGTGAATCTTAATTTCATTTTTGTTTTGAATAAAGTTTGAAAATGCCCAAGAACACTTGGGTTACCTACCGATTAAAAAATTAAGCCTTAGGAGGGGGTGTTGAAAGTTGGTCGAAACCTTTCAACACATGCTTTTGAAGGTCATTTGAATTGTAGCTTTTTGAAAGAACATTAATTCGATTTGAAGAAAAATTTTCTTTCTGTTCTCTAAAAAAATCAATTTTCAAGGTGATTTTACTTTTTTGATCGTCACCATCAGGGTCTTCATACTCATCAAACGTATCTTCAAAACCCATCACTTGTTCCACCAATACTTCAACCATACTTTCCTGATCATTGATCGAGAGATCCTCTTTTTGATATCTTGGTGAGGCGTCGGGAATATCAGCACTGAGATTGAACATGTACAGCGAAAAAATTCCCCAAAATATATTGGTCAATCGACTGTTTCTAATTGCCAGAATCATTTGCTGTCTTTTTTGATGTTGCTTAGAAGTGACGAACCTAAGATATTAACGGTATAGACTATTCTATTTGTTTATTTCAAAAGCTCTTTTCGCTTTAAAATCGTCTCTAAAAATTTCCGCTCATTTTCAGAGTTGAAAATTTTGTGTGGTAGATGAATAAACTGAGCTTTAGATAGGTAAAGTATATAGGCATCTTTAGGCATTTCAGCCTTTTTGATCATATTCCACTGAATCGGCATACCTTGTTTGGTGTTGACTTTCATCATGATTTGACGAGAATCGATTTCATAAGCAAGCTTCTCGAAAATCACCTTGTTTTGTTCCATTTGGGTTACACCTGCGAATTGAATAACCCAAAACAAGACGTAGAGACCATATCCAAGCAATCCTCCAATAATCCACCAAATAGATGGAATCCAAAAATAGCCGCAGCAGATAGCCAAGGCGATCGGGATAACCCACCATTGTTCTTTGAGTACATTGACAAGTCCCATTTTGATATAGGTACCGGTAGGAAGCTGGTATTTTTTTGTTTTGATGATCATTTCACTGTTTTTTCAGGCCGCAAATATCCATGTATCCGAGGGATTAAACAAGGAAGAATCTTTCTTCTGCCAATTCCCCTAAACAATATGTCTCTCAAATTGCTTCGAATATAGAATTCAATTAACTTAATGGAAATTAATTTGATATGAGCAGCTTGATGATCAATCTTTTTCTGACGGGATTTGCGTATGTCATTATCATTTATTTTATGGCAATGATGACCAAAAGTTTTCCTAGCAAAGGAAGAGATGGTAGTGACGACGGAGATGGTGGAGTAGAAAATCTAAGCCCTCCCAAAATTGATCTCCCTCCCGGAGTCATCTGGCCTGAAGATTCACCCAAGAAAACCAAACCTGATCCGGTAGAAATCTAGCTGCATTTGGGACAAATACCAGTTACCAATAAGCTCATTTCTCGCTTTTTATATCCTTTGGGTAATTTCACTCCGGGCAAGGAAATATCCTCTAAGCAGCTAGTATCCCCACAAATCTCACATTTGAAATGTACATGCTCATGATCGTGATCATGTTCATCCTCATGCGAGCAGAGAGCATATTTTGTGGCCCCGCTATCATCCAAAACTTTATGAATAATATCTTGCTCTAAAAAAGTACTGAGCGTTCGATAGATAGTCACCCGGTCAAAGTTACTCTTGAGTTTTTCTTCCAAATCACTGTGTGCCAAGGCTACCTGTCGATCCAAAAACTCTTGGATGATGTCTAATCGACAATCTGTGATCCGAAGCTTATGACTTTTTAATATTGTATGTGGGTTGACCATATCGTAGCATTCCAAATTACTAATATAAATAAAACGAAAAAAGGGCTTCCTTTCGGAGGCCCTTTTTAAGTATTTTAAAAGGATTTTACTTAGGCTCGAAAATCATCTCGATGCGGGCATCCAAATCCTCTAAGTGTAACTTCGACATGCGGTCGGAAGTTCTCGGAATGGCTCCTTTTATTTGTCTTTGTAGGGTTTTCAACTCTCCTCGTACCATTGGTCTGATGTCAGACTGAGAAGCATTGATTTGAGGTCCAAGGAATCTACGGAACTGGGCAGGTACTTCTACCTCACCAGTCATCAAAAGCTCCAATCGCTCAATGTGTGCACGCTGCAATGCTCTTCTGTGCACATCGATGCTAGCCCCTCTGCTCAATTCTGTCCAAATTCCTTTGCGAAGATCATCGAATAGCTCGGTCATTCTGTAAGCCTCGCTTCCGTTAAGTGCTTCATTTTCGATCACTCTACCCAAGCGGCCCCACTCAAGGATTCCATTGAGTGTATTGACTTGTAGGCTACGGATTCGCTCTAGCGCACCGAAATCTCCTGTACGGGCAATAATTTCTTCTTCCATCATCCAACTTGGCGTTTGGAAGAGGTTTTCATTCAAGAAAGTCACAGCTGATTGCTGCATTTCTTTAGAATTGTGTGTGTACACTGGCTCTTCCTGACCAGAAGCGCGATAGACTTCCATCACACCACCTACGTGAGTTCGGACATGTCCCATGTATCGGTTGAATTGACCCAAAACCTGGCCATACATTTCCTCTAGATCGCTAAAGTCCTTGTAAGGCTTTTCTTCTTCTCGAGTCCACTCCATCAGGTTTGGCATAATACGCTTTAGGTTTTTGATACCGTATTCAGATGCAAGCATGGAGTTGTCACCCAAATCTTCGCTTTGGGTAGTCGGATCGTAGCTGTTGCCCTGACGGCCATATCGATAGACAGGATCTCCCTGCTTCTCCATGATCCACTTGTCAAGTGTTGCTAGCTCTTCTTCCGGAGTATTGGCCTCCGGAATCGGCTTGTAACCCCACATGATCGCATACTTATCGTATGGTCCCACATCAGGCATCAAAGAAACGCCCTCATCTTCAGGCTGTGCCACGTAATTGAATCGAGCATAATCCATGATAGATGGAGCTGTTCCCATTGTTTTGGTGAATTCCGGATCACGAAGTTTCTCGACCGGATAGGCATTGGAAGATGCGAAATTGTGAGGAAGACCTAGGGTATGTCCCACTTCGTGTGCAGATACAAATCGAATCAATCGTCCCATCACTTCATCCTTAAACTTCACACTTCTAGCTTCTGGATTTACAGCTGCTGTTTGAATGAAAAACCAGTTTCTCAATAGGTTCATCACATTGTGGTACCAGCCGATATCAGATTCGATGATTTCACCTGATCTTGGGTCAGATACGTGTGGGCCGTACGCATTTTGGATGTCAGAGGCAAAATAACGGATCACAGAATATCGTGCATCTTCTGGACTCCAGCTTGGATCTTCTTCCGGGCTTGGAGCTTCTTTTGCGATGATGGCATTTTTGAAGCCGGCAGCTTCAAAAGCTTTCTGCCAGTCCTCAACACCCTGCTTTAGGTATGGCACCCACTTCGTAGGCGTAGCTGGGTCTATGTAATAGACGATCGGCTTCACTGGCTCAACCAATTCACCTCGCTTAAACTTCTCCATATCCTCCGGCTTGACTTCCAGTCTCCAGCGATCCAAGTATCTTCTGGATTCAGCTTTCTGTGCGTCTGCACCATAGTCCACATAAGATCGGCTAAACCATCCTACACGTCTGTCTGACAATCGCTGCATCATAGGCTCCTTTGGCAATAGAACCATGGAAGAGTTCATCTCCAGAGTGATTAATCCGGTAGAGCTGTTTGATGGTGGATTTTGCGCTGCGTATGTCATGACATAGCGGGCTTCAATATTGATTGGATAGGTGTGAATGTGCTTTATGTAAGAGCGGTCACTATCCAATCGCTGTACTCTGAATTGTGTTCGTCTGTTGCGTGGTAAGCCTAAGGCCTGTACGTCCCTTGCAAAAAGATCCGTGGCTTCAATGACGATTCCTGTTGAATCAGTTGCATTGGATTTGACGTCAAATTTTTGAAGGATGGGCTCCAAATTAGAGTTTTTCACCGCCTGAGCGATTGGAAGAGAATCAGCTGCAAAATTGTCAACCGAAACTACTTTCAGGAGAATCATGTCTCCTTCTTTCTCCCATCGGAGCATCATAGTGTTGGTGCGCTCGCCACCATATCCTAGTCCGTCGGCGGTTTTGGCTATGGTAGTGACCATGAGCATGTCTCTTCCGAGCAAAGAGTCCTGAAGCTCATAAAAGTATTTATCATCTATTTGATGGACTTTGAAAAGCCCTTCCATAGTTTTTGCTTCCTTGGTAATGACATCCTTGTAGGGTTTAGGACCCTTTTTGTTGCCATTGGAAGGCTTAGCTGCGGGGGCTGTGGGAGTGTTTTTGGCATCTTTTTTCTTTTTCCGCTGCGCAAAGCTGTCCTCAGAATAGAACATGACACCAAGAATTCCCACTAGAAACATTAATCTCCTGAGAAATTTGGGTAGTGTGTTTTTCATAAACCTTATTTTTGTTTTCATTTAAAGTAACTTTCAAAGTTAAGCTTGTGCACCCATCCGAACTTATTTTTTGATGGGCGGTTAATAAGTAGAATTAAAGGCGTCACCTTGGGGAATAGTAAAAATATTGGAATCATAGGGGGAGGGCTTGCTGGCTTGGTTTCTGCATACCTACTGGCCAAAAACGGACATTCGGTCCAGCTTTTTGAGAAAAAAATCTATCCGTTTCACCGCGTCTGCGGTGAATACCTGTCCAATGAAGTGGTCGATTTCCTCAAGCGTGAAAGTCTCTTTCCGGAATCCTTGGATATTCCACAAATCGATACTTTTGAGTTTTCGGATACTTATGGGCAGAATGTCTTGGCTGATTTGGATCTAGGAGGAATTGGTATCAGTCGCTTTGTCCTAGATGATTTTTTATTTCAAAAGGCAAAAACGGCCGGGGCCACCATTCACACGGGGATTCAAGTCCAAGAAGTGACTTTTATAGAGGGAGAAAATTCCTTTAAAGTCACATTGGCTGATGGGAAGACTTTTTCTTTTGATTACGTCATTGGTGCTTTTGGAAAGCGATCACGGATTGACTCAGAGATGGGACGGGCTTTTACCCTAAAGCGCTCTCCTTTCATTGGCGTCAAATATCATATCCGGATCGATCGGCCTAGAAATGTGGTGGCTTTGCACAATTTCAAGCGGGGCTATTGCGGGATCAATGCTGTCGAGGGGGATCGTTTTAATCTTTGCTACCTGGGTAGAAGAGAGGATTTACGGAAATATGGTTCTATCTCGGATATGGAGCGGGAAATTTTATGGAAAAACCCCCATTTGAATCGGATTTTTCAGGAAGCTGAGTTTCTATTCGACAAGCCTGAAGTCATCAACGAGATCTCTTTCGAGAAGAAATCACCTGTAGAACAACATATCCTGATGACAGGAGATGCAGCTGGCCTCATTACCCCGCTCAATGGAAATGGAATGGCGATGGCTATTCATGCTGCTTATTTGGTGGCTGAGACTTTAGACCAATTTGACAAGCGAGAAGAAATCGAATCAAATTATCGAAAAGTGTGGAAGGAGCATTTTGAAAATCGCCTCACTCTAGGAAGGTGGCTTCAGCGACTTTTTGGATCGAATATGACTTCATCTTTTGCCCGAAAGCTTTTGGCTGACTATCCCTATTTCTCCAGAAAAATAATTCAAAACACTCACGGAGAGCCTTTTTAACCCGGTTTATGCATTAGAATCTGTAGTGAGAGATCAAATCGCAATAAAATCAAGTATTTAGCGAATGAGGCATAGCCCCGCTACGGTGATTGAGCTAAATGCAGCACATGCGATTGATTTTGAAGCGGTTTGGACTCGTAATAAGAAGTCTAATGCATATTTCGGGTTCAATACCCAAACACCTGCATCACTTGGGTGTATTCCAAAAAGAAATAGATGAAGAAAGCATTCAAGACGATCGCTGAAATCCAATTCATTCCCATCGCCCAGGAGTAAGTAGCATAGCGATCAGGCTGTTTGCGTACAAAGGCGAACCAAATCAAGAAATACAGTACGATGGGAGCCATGGCTCCCAAGAATACCCAAAGTATAGGCTCTAGACCCTTATCTAGAAAATACCAGCCAAATCCTGCACCGGTAAGTGTGAAGAATAATGCGGAAAAGGAAAAGGTCCCGATTATTCCCAGTTTTCTACTTAAAGTCATATCCCCGCGTCTTGCATCCTCGGAGTGCTGATAGACCTGCGTGAGAGGATAATTCCCCCAAAGCATCAAAGAGGTAAGAAATCCCGGGATCACTACATGGGACTTAACGATCACATCCCATCCAAAATCACTCAGTCCCGCATAGGCCATGGCAAAGGTAAAATAGCCCTGAAAAAGGCCGGCGATTAGCCAACTTAGCCAAGGATATTTCTTTAGCCGGATGGAAGGATGTGAATAGGCCATGCTGACAAGTCCATAGATCAGAATCATACTTGCAAATTCCCAATTGATCAGCCAGCCTAAACCAATGGCTATCAGGAAAAAAACCATGGATAAAGCCCATAGGTCTTTGGTGACAGTGGGTGGTTTTTTCAAACCTCCAATGCTCTCAGTATCCTTGTCATAGTAGCTGTTGTAGCCATTGGAAGAAGGGTAGAGAAAAAGATGTAAGGCTAGGAAAACATACAATAACCTACTCTCATTGAGATTTGGTGTAAGTCCCAGAGCAAACAGAAATACCGGCATCAAAAAGAGTGAAAAAGGGATGCGGAGGTGAAGAATACTGGATCGGGTAATCATAGAATGAATAACCTTTGCGTTAAATTTAGGTTTCCTAAGAAGTGCTTCTAATGTAAAGATTATCCGCTAACTTACCTTCATGCCTTTTATCAATCGTATCGGCCGGGCCAATCCCGGCAGTCCTGTTGCCCAAGAATCCATCGCCAAATTCATGAAAATTGCTCATGGATTGGATGCTTTGGAAGGGAGGAAACTTGATTTTTTATATCGAAAGTCAGGTATTCAAAGTCGCTACAGTGTGCTGGAAGATTTTGAGCAGGACTCGGTGGAGGATTTCTCTTTTTTTCCAAAAAATGAAACTCTAGAACCCTTTCCAGGTACAAAAGCCCGGATGGATGTTTTCGCCAAAGAGGCACCGAAGATTTCGCTGGAAGCTGTCCAAAACTGTCTAAAAGATTCTGAGGTTCAACCTAGTGAAATCACGCATATGATCTTGGTGTCTTGCACAGGTATGCTTGCTCCCGGGGTCGAGATGCAATTGATGGAAGAGCTGGGGATGAATCCTGCCACAGAACGCTATTGCATTCATTTTATGGGTTGCTATGCAGCCTTTTCAGGAATCAAATTGGCTGATAAAATCCTTCGCGCCGAGCCGGAAGCCAAGGTGCTTTTAGTAGCAGTAGAACTTTGTACCCTGCATTTTCAGAAAGCGTACACAGAAGATAATTTATTGGCTAATTCTCTTTTTGGAGATGGAGCGGCTGCGGCCTTGCTTTCCAATCAGGCGGAAGGCTTTGAAATCAAAGACTATTCTTGCGCCATCCTTTCACAGGGAGCCAAGGATATGGCTTGGAGTATCGGTGATTTTGGATTTGAAATGTCACTCAGCAAATATGTCCCCGGGATTTTGAATGAAGGAGTGGAGCAATTGAAGGCTGAATTTGAAAACCGGTTCAAGCTTTCAAAGATTCGAAATTTTGCTGTACATCCCGGAGGAAAGCAAATTTTGGAAAAGGTCCAAGAGGCTTTTGGCTTTGACCCTAAGTGTAACCAACATGCCATGGGCATTCTTCGGCAGTTTGGCAATATGTCTTCTGTTACTATTTTATTTGTGCTGCATGCTATGCTTTCGGATCAGTCACTTTCAGGAGACATACTTAGTATGGGTTTTGGTCCGGGACTGACACTAGAGACACTTTTGCTTGCTAAATCATGATTGATTTCTCCCAAAGAAGTACTCAAAAAGAATGGATGGATGATCTGGACTGCGAAGGGGAGGTTTTGGAGCAAACTTTAAAGGAACTCAAGACAATCAATCGCTGGCTAGGAGGGAATCATGTCACTACCGATGGAATTCAAAAATTAATCAATGCGGCACCGCCAAAGGGCCGATGGAAGGTAGTGGATATAGGCTGTGGAGGTGGGGATATGTTGCGTGTCATGGATGATTGGGCAGTCAAAAACAGTCAAAACATACATTTTGAGGGAGTTGACGCCAATCCAAACATCATTGATCTCGCCAAAACTAGATTATCTGACAAAACTTCTATAAATTTGTCAGTACAAAATGTCTTCGAAGAGGCATTTGTGGAAGAAAAGGCAGACATCATTACTTGCACCCTTTTCACCCATCATTTTACGGATAGCGAATTAGTGGACTTGCTTAGTACTTTGCTTCAAAAGGCCAATCTTGGGATCGTCATCAATGACCTGCACAGACATCCCCTAGCTTATCATAGCATTCGACTTTTGACCAAGGGATTTAGTAAATCCCCGATGGTTGTGAACGATGCGCCACTTTCGGTGCTGAGAAGTTTTAGTCGCCAAGATTGGAATAATATCTTGGGTCAAGCGGGAATATCCGATTTTTCGCTCCGTTGGTTTTGGGCATTTCGATGGCAAGTGGTGATTTCTGTTTGAAAATAGAATTTACTTTAACTTAAAATCAAATAGTATGGAAATTACACCAGAAATGGTCGATTCACTTATTGCACAAGGGATAGATCTTGTGTGGCTTATTATTCCCAAATTGATCTATGCGGCCTTATTTTACCTGGTAGGTCGATTTATTATTGGAAAGATTCTCAAGGGTTTCAATAGAGTGCTGGAAAAGCGTGACAAGAATCCCTCATTGAATGACTTCTTAAGTGGCGTGGTAAAAGCTGCTCTGTATGTTTCCCTTTTTATTGGAATTGCTACCGTCTTGGGAGTTCCCTTGACCTCTTTTGTGGCGATTTTAGGTGCTGCAGGTTTGGCCATCGGCTTGTCACTACAGGGATCCCTTTCCAATTTTGCGGGGGGAGTCTTGATTTTGATCTTTAAGCCATTCAAGTCCGGAGATGTGATCGTCGCCCAAGGACATACAGGGGTAGTCAAGCAAATTGGGATTATTTATACCCGGTTGACCACTTTTGACAATAAAGAAATCATCATCCCCAATGGTGGGCTGGCCAATTCGGATGTAGTCAATATGAGTACACAAGATACCCGAAGAGCTGATTTGACCGTGGGGGTTGCTTATGGTACCAATATCAAGTTAGCAAGAGAGACTATCCTGGATATTTTCAAAAATGATAAGCGGGTACATCAGGATCCAGAGCCAGTGGTTTTCTTGAATAATTTTGGTGATAGTAGCCTAGACTTGGTGGTCAGAGCTTGGACCGATGCCGGAGATCTTTGGCCAGTGTATTTTGATACCATGGAGGCTATCAATACTGCCTTTGAGGAGAAAGGAATTGAAATCCCTTTCCCACAACGAGTGGTGCATCAGGGTAAAGACTGATGGTATTGGCACTTTCAAAACATTAGGAGGCTTTCGGGTCTCCTTTTTTTTGTTTTAGTATGAAGTTGATTTGGAAAATGTCAGATTGAAAAGATGATGGCTGGTAACCTCAGGGGCAGCAATAATATATTCATAGGCTTTCAGGTTCGTGGAGACACGAACCGGGGCAAAAAAACGCAAGCAAATCGTAAAGCTTGTACCCCATCTGAGCTTAGAATAATCGTTTTACTGGGCGGAGTCCCAGAACCTGTATGGGAGTAATTACGCCCAAATATCCCATGGAACCCCGAACAGCTGTCGGGAATAATTCCATTTCCTAAAGTTCAACCTCCCGAAATCGCTATGCTCACCGGGACAGCCACTTTAGGGTTGCTTAAACCAAAATGAATTCTATATTATTTTCCTAAGTTTCACCTAGGGCTCCGCAAAGGCGGACAAGTTATTGAGAAGTTCAATCCTTACAGGATCTTTTTCCAATCACTCAAAAGATCAACAGTGCTAACCCCAAAGGGGTCCAACCTTTAAATAACCACGGGTGAAACCCGTGGATTTGGAAATCATCATCTATTCAAAATCACCCGACCCTTACGGGGTCGAACTTCTTTATTTGTTGCCTTTTTTCAATTCATTTCCGAAATTCAACTATTCATTTTCATTCAAAACTAATACGTTATGGCCACACATACTCAACTTTTATATCACTTTGTTTTTTCTACCAAGCACCGGGAACCCACTATAGTTCTTGACCATAAAAAGCGGCTTTTTGCCTATATCCACCAACTATTAACCAATAAAAACTGCCATTTGTACAGGATCAATGGTATCGAGGATCACCTTCATATTTTGACACATGTTCACCCTACCATTTCAATTTCTTCTTTAATCAAAGACATCAAACTGGCAGCAGATGATTTTATCAAAAGGGAAGATATTTTCCCAAAATTCAAAGGCTGGCAAGATGGTTATGGAGCATTTTCAGAGTCCTATCCGGCCAAAGATCGATTAATCAATTACATCAAAAATCAGGAAGAGCACCACGGAAAGTTTCATTTTTGGATGAATATAAGTCACTTTTGAAGGAACATGAAATAAAAATACCTGCTTTGAGTTCAACCCTTTCAGGGTTGCCAAAACCTAATTTCTACCATTCACTTTCCCTAGGTTTCACCGAGGGCTATTGAAAAGTTAGACGGCTTCACCGTCTTTTTACCATCGCGATTTATGATGAAAAGTTCGACCCTGAGAGGGGCCTGCCTATCGGCAAAGGCAGGTCAAACCTCTTAATACCTGTGTGCCTCAGGCGTAGCCATGGGTGAAATCCATTAATTCAAAGTGAAAAATAACCGTATGCCTATCGACCCTGACAGGGTCGAAGTTTTACCTACCGACACCCACTTCCTAAGTACCTCCTCCCATTTCAACAATCTCCATCAAGCCAAATCATCCACCAAAACCTTGTAGGTAGGATCTTCGATGATATTCACATCGATGATTTGGTCTGCCTTGGAAAGATACTCTTTCAATCCATTCTTGTTCTGTCTTTTATCAAATCGTAGCGCTGCTGCTCTATTTCACATTTCGTTTTAAAATTTACAATAATATCGCGCCGCTGGCGCTTAGGTATTTAGGATCTGGTTTTTTTAAGCCTCAGCGAGGCGTTTTGAGTGTAACACAAGAGGTTTGAAAGAGAAAATTGAGCTTCGGAGAAGCGATTTGATTAGAGGTGTCCTTATTTTGGTTCGTGGAGACACGAACCGGGGCGGAGTTTTTAGAATCATCGGATTTTATCCAATTCTTCACCGCAGTGGCGACAATATAAATCTTTTAATCCCAAGCCTTCCTCTCCGCAAGAATGGCAGACTTTTGTATGGATGATTTCCTCAGGCTTCCGTCTTTTGGCCATTTCAGAACTCACAATCCCTGTCGGTACAGCTATGATTGCATAACCTAAAAGCATAATCAAGGATGCAATAAACTGACCAAGAGGAGTAGCAGGAGTGATATCTCCGAATCCTACAGTCGTCAGAGTGACAATCGCCCAATACATCCCCCTTGGTATGGAAGTATAGCCTGCTTCAGGTCCCTCAACTAGATACATCAGGGTTCCCATAATCAGAACGATTGTCAGAACTGTGAATAAAAATATCTGAATTTTTGCCATACTGGCTTTAAGAGACTCCCTGATAAAAGCCGCCTCAGAAAGGTAACGACCCAGCTTCAATATTCGGATTACGCGCAAAAGGCGAAGTGCTCTGACCACGGTAAGCAACTGGATATTGACTACAAAAAAACTTAGATAAACCGGGAGGATAGCCAGAAGGTCTACGATTCCAAAAAAACTGGTGACATAGCGAAAGGTCTTGCTCGTGAGCCAAATGCGTAGGATGTATTCGATTGTAAACAAAAAAGTGAAAAGGAGCTCAAGAATATAAAAAGTATCTCCATATACATCATGCAGCTCGCCAACTGAATCCAAGACAGCAACTAGTACGGAGCCAAATATGAGGGCTAAAAGGACTAGATCAAATGTGCGAGATGCCTTGTCATTATGGTCAAAGACGATCTGCGCAAGTCGCTTTTTGGTCAATTTCATGGGGGAAGATAAAAAAAATGAATTTCTGATTTTACTGATCAGTCCAAAAAGTATACGCGCTTGACCCGGGTACTGATATGGGTTAAAAGCTCATAAGGAATTGTTCCGATGGCCTCAGCGAGGGGTGCCAGAGGAATCTCTGCTCCATAAATTAATACTTCATCTCCCACTTCAGCATCGATAGCAGTCACATCGATCATGACCATATCCATGCATACATTTCCGATTACAGGTGCTTTCTTTCCTCTAATCAAAACATATCCCTTACCGTTGCTGAAGCGTCTGTCATAGCCATCTGCATAGCCAATGGGCAAGGTTGCTATTTTACCGCCATTGGGAAGTCTTCCTTTTCTGGAGTATCCAACACTTGCCCCTGCCGGTAATTCTTTGATTTGAGAAATAGTCGTCTTCAATTGACTGATGGATTGGAGTTCGGATGAGTAATTTCCAGTAACTTCTACGCCGTAGAGACCGATGCCCAGACGAACCATATCAAATTGATAATCCGGAAAGGCTACGATTCCAGCCGAGTTGAGTGCGTGAAGCAGGGGTTTTTCAGCTAAGCAAGCGGAAATCTCTCCACTCATTTCCTCAAAATCTTTCAATTGACTAAGCGAATACTCGTTTTCGTGGGACTCATCAGCAGCAGCCAAATGGGTATAGATGGACGCGATGCTAAGTTGGGGATGTTCTTGAATGAGCTTTTTGAGGTCCTCCATATGAGCTTTTTCAAAACCCAATCGATGCATCCCTGTATCCAAATCCAGATGAATCTTCATGGCCTGACCTCCATGCTTGGACCATTCTCCTACAAGCTGAAAAAATTCCAAACTAAACACTACGGGCTCCAATTGATATTCCTGACAAAGACTCAGAGACTTTTCAGCAGGATTGAGAACCATGATGGGTAGGTGTATGCCCTGCTGCCGCAAAGCTACCCCCTCATCCGTAAAGGCGACTGCCAAATAATCTGCTCCCAAAATCTGAAGGTGATTGGCGATCTCCGGAGCCCCGCCTCCATAGGCAAAAGCTTTGACCATGACCATTACCTTGGTTTGGGACTTGAGGAGCTTTTTATAAAAATTGAAATTATGCGTCAGCGAATTCAAGTTGATTTCCAGAGTTGTTCCATGGATTCGTTGCTGCAGCTGATTGACGATTTTCTCAAACTCAAAAACTCGGGCTCCGGTGATCAAAAGCAGATCATTTTCGAAATGGAATGATTTGAGTTCTGCTAGCAAGCTTTGGGTAGTTGGAAACCAAGAAAATGAACTGATTGGGAGATTCTCTAGGATTTGAATCTCCTCACCCACTCCAATGATCCAATCCAATGGGTGACTTTTCAAAATTTCTGAAGCTTCTTGGTAGATTTGGGCTGCTTCCCCCTGCTGCAAAAAATCGGATAGAATTAGAATTTTCCTTCGCTTGGGTCGCTGCTGCTTCATAAAATCCAGAGCAACTCTCAGTCCTCCCAAGTCATGATTGTAGGTGTCGTCGATCAGTAAACAATCCCGTATGCCCGCCTTTAGAGTCAGGCGCATGTCCACCGGTTTGAGATGACTTAGACCTTCTTGAATTTTTTGAGCTGGCAGACCCAAAGTCAAGGCTGCAATGATGCAATGGGTGATATTTTCCAGAGAAGCTGTGTCACGAAGCTGTGTCCGAAAAGTATGCGTGGACAGATCTTTTTTGATGAAAATAAGTCGGGTTTCGGTTGCCTCTTTTTTTATAATTCGGGTGAAATCAGCGCCTTCTTTATCCGACCAGGCAATCAATCGATCTTCAGGGAAATTTCTTTCAATTTCCTCCCTGACGATTTCCTGATCACTGCAATAGATCAAAAGCTTAGAATCTTTAAAAAGCTGGAGCTTTTCATGAATCTTGGATCTTCTGTCCGGAAAGCCTGAGTCATGTGCCGTTCCGATATTGGTGAATATGCCCAAGTCGGGCCGGATCATTTCTCCAAGTGCTTGCATTTCGCCTACCTTAGAAATCCCTGCCTCCAGGACTGCCACTTGATGATAGGCTTGGATTTCCAAAATAGATAAAGGCACACCTACTTGGGAATTATAACTTTTGGGACTTTTGACCACAGAATATCCTTGTTGTAGGAGTTGGCCAAGCCATTCTTTGACGATGGTTTTGCCATTGGATCCCGTGATTCCGACTACCGGCTTTTCAAAATGGCTCCGTAGCAAGGTACTAATGGTCTGCAATGCTTTGTGAGGGTTTGGCACCTGGATAAAGCTTGCGTCTAGGCCCTCGGGGTCAAATGAATCAGGAATGACAAAGGATTTTACGCCTTTTTCAATCAGCTCAGGGATAAAATCCACTCCGTTTGCTTTTGCTCCTTTCAAGGCCACAAAGAGACTTTTGGATGGCTGAAAGACCTGCCGAGAATCAATAAATATATGGTCTATTTCAAAGTCCTGGTATACTCTATTCAGCTTTCCCCGGCAGATCTTGTTGATTTCTGATAGATTCAACGAGCTAATCATCACTTTTATCCTCTGTCCTTACCTTTTTTGAAAAAAACCTGCCGAATCCATCTAGGAAGGAAAATGGCTCCTAAAATCAAATAGGGATAGTAGGAAAGCAAACGCCACAGAATGCTGGTCACAAAAGTGTATCCGTCCAAAAACTGGGTGAAAAACTGTCCGAAGAAAAATTCCGCAGTTCCCGAGCTTCCCGGAGTCGGAGAGATCATCATGACAATCCACATAATCACCTGTCGGGCAAAGACAATCACATGATTATCCAGGCTGAGCGGGACATAGGCCGAAATCAGTGCATTCAGCATCAAGTATCTCGAGCTCCAGATGAAAATTGTCGCAAAAATAATCGATGCCCAGTAGGTCCATCTTTTACCACTTAGCTCTTTGGATGCTTCGATGATTTGGTTTCCGTATTCTTGAGCATCATGCTTCCATTT
>LJXT01000011.1 GCA_001314815.1 Algoriphagus marincola HL-49 | reverse complement strand
GAGGCAAAGTCCCCTGAAATCCCTTGAATCGCAGGACTATCTGGGGGAGTGTCAGCGCCAGAAAACATTTCCTTCACAGCAGTGAGATCTCCCGATTGAGTTTTTTTCTGAAGGACAGACCCGAGTACTTCTTCGATCTCAGAAGCATCTCCAGGACCTGCATCTACATTTGAATTTGCTAGAAATTCTTTCAAAGGGCCATCGGCCATTTTTAATAATTGATCTATCATGGTTGTAAAAATTTGATTAAGATAAAGATTCAAAAAACTTTAGATCGTTCCTAAGGTCTTCTGATTTTATTTGTTCAGGAAATTAAATCTGTACATTTTTTGACTGAGAGTATTTTAATTTAGCTTTTATGATTATCCTCAATGATGCCAGAAGGCTAGTTTTCTTTACTTATCAAGTCGGATGTCCGATGTCCGGTGACGGAAGCTTGCATAAATCGATCATTTATGCAGAATTTTTACCGTTTAATTTCGCTACTGGTGAAATAGCGGATAAACATATTAGCTTTTTTCAAAGATTGTTTTTCAGAATTTTGCCGTCTTTAATAATAAGTTTTAGGTTATTTTTGGTATCTGCAACCTGATTTAGGTCTTCTACCAGACTTTTTTCAAAAATTAGTAAATCGGCAAAGGCTCCTTCTTCTATCACTCCAATTTTTCCGGCATAGGGACTTCTTTTACCAGACATAGACAGAAGTTCGGCATTGTTCCCCGTTGCCATTTTTAGGATTTCAATATTGGAAAACCAACGTTTCATTTTCAGTAATTGAAGCCCGGGTTGTGCTGCTTTTTGAGCGTCGAATAAAACGTCGGTTCCAAAGGCGATTTTCATTTTATATTTTTTAGCCAAATCAAAGGCGGTATCAGTGCCGGCATACATTTCGAGTTGCTTTGCTCTGCTCTCAGGACTGAGGACTCCCTTATCTCCTTCATCAACAAATGGCTGCAAACTCCAGAAAATATCGTTGTCTACCATCATTTTGACTGTTTCCTCGTCGATTAATTGTCCGTGATCGATACACTTGACCCCGGCTCGAATGGCCTGCTGAATGGCTCTCGGTGTGTAAGCGTGTACCGTTACATAAGTTCCCCAATTTTCTGCAGCTTGCACTGCTGCACGAATTTCTTCCTCGGTGTATTGAGTGACATCCAAAGGGTCATAGACAGAAGAGACTCCACCTCCCGCCATCAATTTGATCTGTGAGGCACCTAGCATCAATTGTTCTCTGGTTCGCAACCGGACCAAATCAGGGCTGTCAGCTATAGCTGCTGCATTTATTCGCTCAGCATAGCTGAGTCCTTTAGAATAATCGGTAGGGATTTCATTGGGTAACCTGAAATCACCGTGCCCCCCAGTTTGTGAAATAAATGCACCTGAAGGCCAGATTCTCGGGCCGTTTACGACACCCATATCGATGGCTCTCTTGAGTCCAAATGTCGGTCCTCCCAAATCTCGGATAGAGGTAAATCCATTCATCAACAGGTTTTCTATGTTTTTAGAAGCTACCAAATTGACAAAACCAATATCTGCTGTGAGCAGGGCAATCTGCGAAAGCGAAGCAAACATCGCATGATAATGTGCGTCAATCAAACCTGGCATCAGAAATTTGCCTTGTCCATCAATGACAGTGACTGAGGTGCTGGCTGGAATCTTAATTGGAGCGGAAGAAATCTGATCGATTTTATTTCCTCTGATTAAGACATTCCCTTTTTGAGTTTGATCAGATTTTCCATCAAAAATTTCGACATTGTTTATAAGAATAATAAACTCAGATTGGGCATTACTCACTAGCGGATGGAAAAAAAACAGCAGCAATAAAAAATTGTAAAAGATAGATTTACTCATAGCAAAAGAGGTTAAAGATTTAGAAATTAAAGTAGTGAGAAATCGCAGAAATAGGAATTTAATTTATTAAAAGTTTTACCCCTTTGGGGTTCATTGAGATGTTTTAGGCCTAATCCACAGCCCGATGCCACCGGTTGAGATGAAAATTTGGGCCATTTCAGGGTGTTATGATGTAGGTTTTGATTGATCCTTACCTCTTGTTTTATTACCAATTTTGGTGGTGTTGGCTTTGATAAGCCATGAGAGCTTTTTTCATCAAAATCACTCTTGGTTTTTTTTTGTGCCATTAGTTGTTTTAAATTTCACCGCTAAGATTCAGTGTTTAAAGTCAAGAAAAAATAAGGACACTAAGCCCTCCAAGGTTTTAATTGGCTAAAAGTAAAAAACCTGCTGAACAGCTATTCAGCAGGTTTATTTCTTTCAGTTTTAAATCTTAATTTCCTTTCGGTCTGAAATATCGAACTGGTGGGGCTGGCTCAGATTTCAATTCCACCCCTTCCGTTTCCAACAATTTCAAGGCTTCTTGAACTGCCTTTTCCAATTGCGGATCGCGTCCATCAATCACATCCTTTGGAGTTTGCTCTACTGGAATATCAGGAGAAATCCCGACGCCTTCTACCGCCCAATCGCCATTTACATCATAGAAACCTCCTCTTGGAGCGACCATTCGCCCTCCATCAATGAAGGGAGGAGTATCCCAAGTACCGACTAAGCCTCCCCAAGTTTTGGTGCCGACGAGTGGGCCTATTTCCATTTTGTTGAAAAGGTAAGGAAGAAGATCTCCTCCTGAACCTGCCCGTTCATTGATCAGCATTACTTTTGGACCCCATATTCCAGACATGGGTGTGGTAAACGGTCTATGATCATTGGCTCGGGAGTTAAAATAGCCGTGAAGTTCCCTCGCCATGATGTCCACCATGTAATCTGCGGCAGAACCACCACCGTTATTTCTTTCATCGATCACTGCACCTTTTTTATCCTGCTGGGAGAAGTAGTATCGATTGAAATAGGTATATCCTGGTTGACCGGTGTTTGGAAGATAGACGTAGGCGAGCTTTCCATCCGATAGGTCATCGACTTTTCTCCTATTACCCTCTACCCAATCCATCATTCGTAATTGGGATTCATTGGCTACGGGTTTGGTAGCGATCATTCTTGCTCCGTCCAAGCCTGGCTTTGAGTTGAGGTGAATGGTCGTGTATTGATTGGCAGTTCCTTCCAAGTATTCATACAGGTTGGTATTGGCTTGGATTTCTTTTCCGTTGATACCTACTAGGTATTCCCCAACTTTCGCTTCATTGCCTGGATGAGCTAATGGTGCAGTCAGATTAGGATTCCAGCTTTCTCCATTATAAATCTTGCTGATACGATAATGTCCATTCACCATTTCAAAATCAGCTCCCAAGAGTCCAATTGGTACACGGTCGATATCAGGAAAATCACCACCTCTGGTATAGGAGTGGCCCACCGCGACCTCACCACCAATAATATCGATGATGTAATTCATATCTGTACGGTGACGCACATGGTCCACCCATGGCTTATACCACTCATAGATATCGTCCCATGGTGCGCCATGTACATTGTCTACATAAAGGAAGTCTCGCTGATAGCGCCAGCCTTCTCTGTAAATCTGCTGCCACTCCTCCTGAGGATTGACTTTGACTTTCATGGAGGAAATTGCTTTTAGCGCTCCATCTCCTGCTTTCTTGTTTGATCCGGAAGTTTCGATGATTCCCCATGTTGACCCTGATTGGTAGAGCATGGACTTTCTGTCTTTAGAGACTACCAATTGATTTACTCGAGGTAAAAATTCTTCCGACTTTTGCTTTTTAAGGTCATATTTTCGGAGGACTGTCCCTTGATTGGGAATTGCTTCCATGTAGAAAACCGTTCCTTCAGGTCCAGAGGCAAGGCCAGTATAATTTCGATCAGGAATATCTACGGCTACAATTCTTCTTGCAATATTCTCTGGATCAATTTTTACAGTGACGGCTCCATTTTCATCTTTCTTTTCCCCATTGGCTTCTTTGGCTTTTTCTTCGTCACTTTTTGGGAGAAGTGGAGATTTCTCATTTGCATCCAGGATGGCAAAATACAGATGTCTGGTCACAGGCCTATCGTAGCTGCTCATATCCAGCCAGCCTGTATTCAATCCAAAATTGGTCGAGGCTAAGAAGTAGAGATACTTTCCGCTTTCATCCCAAACGGGAGAAATGGCATCAGCCAACTGATCGCTGATTTGGATCTTTTGGTTGGTGTCTACATTGAGGACGAAAATAGATTTGAACTGATTATCCATCAGTCTGGAATAGGCTATCCATTTTCCGTCAGGAGACCAAACTGGATTCATGGAGCGATTAGGATGTGCAAATCGGTCGGTTTCGACTATTCGTGCATTTCCACTTTCCATGTCAACAAGCCAAATATTGTAGTCCGTATCTGTGAATGCGAGGTGCCTTCCATCCGGAGCCCACTCTGGTTCAAAGAAAAAGCTTGGGTCTGGAATTTCGATGGTCTTTTCGATGGTGCTGCCTGTCTGATCGGCAATGATCAACTGATATTCTCCTGTCTGATCAGAGAAATAGGCGATCTTTTGGCCATCAGGTGACCAGGCTGGGGCTCGCTCAGCAGACCTTGAGGTATTGGTGATATTTCTGCCTGAACCGTTTTCTTTTGGAACGGTGATGATCTCACCGCGAAATTCAAATAATGCGCGCTGTCCAGTAGGAGAAAGGTAGGGATTCTGAAGTTGATTGGCAGAAACATCCACCCATCGCTCTCGAGCCCAATGAAAATCACCCTTGACTTCTATCTCCAACTGTGTCAATGTGCCATTCTCAGGATCAAATAAGTGCAGATACCCTCCCTGCTCGATGACGATTGCATCTGGTCCTGCATCAATACTTTTGATATCAAAATCCTTCAGAAAGGTTTCTTGTTTTTCCTGACCAGTTGCAGGATCAAAGGACCAAAGATTGGCTAGAAAATCCCGCTCTGAGATGTAATAGACTTTTTTTCCGAGCCAGACAGGATCAGTATGCCGCTCATTGTCCGATTGCGGGGTCATTTGAAGTGAATAGTCTTTCAAATCGACAATCCAAATGGGTTTGGCTTGTCCACCGCGATGATTTCTCCATTCCGGATCCCAAAATGAAATTTGCTGATAGGCGATGGAAGAAGCGTCAGGGGAAAGTTCTCCATTCACAGCCCTTGGGATAGCCAGAGGTTCTGGCATTCCTCCATTCTTGGAAATTTTAAAAAATTTCGATTCCGCTGTTGCATGTCCTTCTCTGCTTGAAGTAAATAAGACGTGCTGTCCATCAGGAGTCCAGCCTGTGACATTGTCGGCACCCGGATGCCAAGTCAGGCGCTGCGGCTCACCACCTTCTGAAGGGATCAGGTAAACATCCGTATTGCCATCGTATTGTGCCGTAAAAGCGATATGTGCGCCGTCAGGAGAGAAGTGCGGTAGGGACTCTTCTCCCTCATTACTTGTTAGCCGGGTTGCCTGACCTCCAGCTCGAGACACTTTCCAAAGGTCATTGGCATAGACAAATACGATTTCGTTTTCACTGAGAGATGGTTGACGGAGAAGCTGTGTGCTTTGTGAAAAAACAGCTCCCGATATTCCCAGACTCAGAATCAAAGTGGTTATTTTTTTCATGAGTATTATGGTTTTTCGATGATCAAGTACTTTTCTTCAGTCTAATTGGATTTGGGTTTTGAACAACTTCGCTAGTTGATCTTCTTCCAAGTGGAGAAGGCCAAGCTTATCGATTAATTAGAATGAAATGGAGTTTACATAAAAATAAGTGAAAACAGAAAATATCCTAAAAGTGTCATCTCTATTCTGATGAGTGGGGAGGATATTATAAAATAAAATCCGTCCGCCTTCTATTTAAGCTCTAAGAGAAGGGGACGGATTTTTGATGATGAAAAAAATCCTAGCGATTAGCTAGCAGCGAGTTGATCTGAGATTTGATGGTTTCAATGACGGAAGCTTTCAGTTTTTTCTTCTTGAAAGTCGCTTCCATACTTTTCATCAATTGCACAGCGGCTTTATCATCACCCTCCTTGAGCATACCATCAGCCAATTGCCTATAAGCCCAATTCAGCGTGATGTTATCTATGCCTTTATCTCCTGCAGATTCGGAAAAGACCTTGTCCAAGTGACTTGTCGCCTGCCCAAGGTCTCTTTTTCTCACCTGTAGTTTTTGACTTTCGGGATCGACGATTTTATAAGTCATAGATTCATTGATGCCCAAAATGAAGTCAGCATAAATACTAAGTGGATTTTTGGCATGTTTTTCTGATACTTCTTTCAAAAGATCATTGCCGTTTTGCAAGCTTGGACTATCTGATCCCATTAAGTAGAAAAGCATCCCTACATCATCATGGAAATAGCTATCAGCAATAGCATCTTCCTGCGCATTGAGAGGGGATTTTACCCTGATTTTCACATCCTCACTTTGAATGACAGAACCATCTGGCGTTCTGTAAGCACCTTTGATCTTGTAAATGCCTGGTGCATCAAAATAAAATCCATCTCTTCCATAGCCGATGTATGCACTGGCGTAAAGTGTGTCTTTTTCGTCTGTCAGAACGGCATCTTTGGCTGCTACACAATTATGTCCAATGGGTTCATAATTCATCACTTGTCCATTAGGCTTCATGATTCCGATTCGGACTTGCTCATATTTTGGATGTATATGGGCATTTACACGTTGATCATCTTTGAGTCGCGAACGAAGTTTGATCTCCACGACTACAGGTTCTCCCAATGCGTATGAGCTTTTTATAGGAACAATTTCTAGCCTGAGTCCACTATTGTCTTCGTGGATATCTGCGGTGAGGTCCTCTATGTGACGGTGGGGAACTTCTAAGCCCGCCCCCTGTGCCCAATCATTTCCACCCATGACTACACTATTGTAGTATCCATGTCTTAGATGTTCTAGCTCTCCTGTGTCGAAGGCAAAGGTGAAATTGGCCCAAAACTGTCCACTTCCGTTGCGGTTGTCATAGCCCCAAGGATAGTTCATCCAGCTTAAGCTGTCGGGTCTGCTTTTATCCCAACTATGAAGGAGATTGAAGGCATGTCCTAATTCGTGGACATAGGTGAAGAGTTGATTTCTAGTATAATTATTCCCGCTGAAATAGCTTGCCAGTGTATCTTGGAATACAGCGGCTCCTTGTCTATGCGGTTTGTTTGAACTCTTATAATCGAACATAATTCCCAAAAGCGTATTGCTGACAGCTCTTCGTGCAGCAAACAACCAAACAGCCCACTGAGGAGAATTTTTGTATACACTGAAGTGCTTCACCATACTGGCGTGCATCTCGCTTTCGGTCCAGCGGGAGTCACTTCCAGCCTCACTGGTATTGATGTAGTTGTTGCTACCCGTATAATTCATTTGAATTCCGGCCTCTTGGAAAGCAGATACCAAGTTTAGAGTCCGTGTGGGGCCTGGGTTTGAGTAGGTACCGGTATTGTAGCTGCCAAAAAGAGTCGTGCCTTGCTCCACATCAGTCTCTAATTGCAGGGTTCTGAAATATTGAGACTTGAAAGCACAGGTATAAATCGCCCCCTGAGTAGAATTATTAAGCATGGTAACTTTCGCTGGGGCTCTGGCGACAAAAATATGGTTTCTTGGAATTTCAATTTTTGCCCGGTTGGCCCACATGGACTTGGTACCTGTGAAGGAGCCTGTAATAGTTGCCTTGGTTGAAGTGTAAGATACCATTGGGTTTTTCATAATAAAGGAGCCCCAATAGCTAGTTGTGCTTCCTACTCGGAAAAAATCAAAGCTTGCCATTCGAAGGTTGCTTGTACCATCGACATCTACTCTCAAAATTAGTTTCCAACCTGATTGAAGTGTCTCATAACTTCCTGATACCTGGTGTCGGGCAATTGGAACCGGCTTCCATTTCCAATCAATGATTTTTTTATCAATTGGCTGTAATGTTTTGATGTTTTGAATGTTTGCATCAGGACTTGACTCCTCCAATGCATCCAATTCCGCCTGGTCAATCTCGAGTCCCTCTTCTTGAAAAGGATTTTGCTGGAACTCTTCTTCGAACTGATTTTCGGGGCTATTTTCTACAAAAGAACCCATCCCCGGATCGTTAAAACTTGTCATAGCAATAAAATTTATAGTTGAACAAAAAGAAAATTCAAAATGGGAGTAATAAACAATAGAAATACGCTATAAACATTCGGAATATAGATTATAAATACCTAAAAATCAATAAAATAAGTAAAAATATAAGGGTGGGGTTGTCCACTAATTTCTCAATCAAAAAGCTAAGATTTTGTGTTTTAATTGTAAAAAACAGAACGGAAAATTTAAAAAATTCTTTATTTGAAAAAATTCAGTTTCAAAGCGTTTTTATGGACTTTCTATAATTAAAACAAAACTGAACACCTGTACGGGAGAACTTCCCTAAATCAATAATTTTCAGTTTATTGGTTGATTAATTAAATTAATTTGGAAAAAAGCTAGTTCTTATTCCATCAATCTATTGACAACCTTAAACTCGTTCATCACACGATAGGCTGCTCGGGTGATGTCAGCTTGAAAAGTAGGGGATGCTTCATCAAAATTTGAGGCTGTATATCCCTGCCAGATGGTATTTCCCCGTTTAGTGTCAATCACGTAGATGACCAGCATTCCATTGTTTTCTTTATATTTGATCTGGTTGTAAGTTTCGTCCCTCTCTCGCTCTTTTTCTTCCTCCTCCTCTTCATCTTCCTCCACTATTTCTGCCCCGCGGCTTTTAAGCCAATAATCAAATTCCGGTTGTACATAGCCCCGATAGCGGATCGAATCCTTAAAAATTTTATAAGAAACCAACATATCCGGTTTTTCAGGCTTTTCTTTGAAACCTTGAGATCCTAGACGCGCACCGATGGTAGCATTCAAGACTGGTTGGATCAGACTGATATCCGATTCTGTCGACTCTACAAAAGCAAAAGTCTTATACCTTTTGAAAGATGCCTGATAATTGTAATCATATTCTGTCACATAATCCTTCTGAGTAAAGCACCCGGAAGCGATCATGACGATCATTCCAAATAATATAATCGAGCTTCTCATGATTTGGTTGGTTGTGTTGTATTTGGGAAAATGTAAAACTTCGGAACCACATGTTTGTTCCAAAGTATTGACATCCAGTATGATGAAATTTAAAAATTCTTTTTCAGAAAAGATAATCTGTGATATTAACTTATTTTGAAAAAAGTAATTTGCCAATCTTGTGATCTTTGCTGATCTGATTTCACCCACTTAAACATGACATCTGAGCAGGACGAATTCGAAAATTATCTTCAACAAATCAAAGGTTGTAAAACTTGCGAAGGACATCTTCCACTGGGAGCTAATCCGGTTTTCTCAGTGCATCAGAAAAGTAAAATCCTAATCATAGGCCAAGCACCGGGCACGCGAGTGCATGCAACTGGCATTCCTTGGAATGACCCCAGTGGTGATAATCTGAGAAAGTGGCTGGCAATGGAAAAGGAGATCTTCTACGATCCGGAAATAGTGGGGATCATGCCGATGGGATTTTGCTATCCGGGTAGGGGAAAGGGCGGTGATTTACCACCTCGGCCTGAGTGCGCTCCTCAGTGGCATGCGTCGCTCCTCGACTGGATGCCGAATATTCAGCTTACACTTCTAATCGGTGCCTATGCCCAAAAGTATTATTTGGGTGAAAGCCGAAAAAAGACACTGACGGAGACTGTCAAAAGCTTTGAAGCGTACGGCCCAGACTTTTTTCCTTTGGTCCATCCTTCTCCTCGAAATCGGCGATGGATGCAAAATAACCCTTGGTTTGAATCTGAGGTAGTCCCTCAATTGCGAGATAGAGTTTGGCAGATTTTGGGCTAAGCCTCAAGACATTTTTTAAGACCTTCTTCCATCGGGGTTGCTTTCCAGCCAAAGACCTTTTCGAATTTGCTGCTAGCAAAGCAATAGTCTTCCTGAAGCTGATAGCTAAGTTCTTTTACTTCTCTCAAAGGCTGGATGAATAGGCCCAAAAGCGAAATAGCCCAAGATGGAAGCACTTGAAGTTTGAAATCCTTTTGGAGATAGGTGTTAATGATCCGGGTAATTTCCTCTACAGAATAAAAATTTTGGTCAGTGGGTAGATTCCAGGTTTGATTCCAAGCATTTGGGCTCAAAGCCAATTCTACAGTTGCTTTGCCAGCATCAGGAATATAGATAAAGGAATGCTTGCTATTAGCATTGTACAGCCATTGAGGATTTTTCCCTGATTTCATTCTGCTGATGACCAGTTCATGAAGTAGACTGTTCTTTGCATTGGGTCCGTAAAAATCAGGGGCCCTTGCCACAATTGCTTCCAGACTTTTTTCTTCGACCTCTCGCCAGAGCATTTTCAAAATATGTAATCTGACCTTGCCTTTGGTACTTTCAGGATTCAGAGCTGTGCCTTCGGTAAGGTCCCCGATTTTGGTAGGGTCACAGGCATACATATTGTCAAAAAACACCAATTTGGCTTGCTGTATTTTGCAGGCTTCCAGCGTATTTTCCATGATGATAGGCCATTCTTTTTCCCAGACCTTTTTGTCGTATTGAATACCTGCTACTAAAAAAATCACATCAACACCTTCAGCTGCCTCTACGACATCATCGGCATGAAGAAGGTCGCCACTGATTAGTTCGTCGTTTGGATTGATTTTCTTTGGGTTTCTACTAAATAATTTAATCGCCACTCCCTTGTCGGCCAATTCCTTCGCAATGATTTGCCCTATATTCCCATTTGCGCCAAGTATTAATGCCTTTTTCATGTGTTTGTTTTTTGATTTTATTGGTCAGATGGTCCCGAAGGCTTATGGGTTGACGATTTATCCCGATATTCTGGGTGACCCAGCGTGTCAGAGCTACTTCAAGCTCGATGAATTATTGATGAGGGTATACTTTTGGGAAGCCTAATATGGATCTCTGTGCCCTCACCAAGTTGACTTTTTATATCCAGCGAGCCTTCGTTTTTTTCAATAAATTCTCTGACCAGCAGTAGACCAAGTCCTGTTCCTTTTTCCTTGTGAGTACCTGGAGAGGATTGCACTCTGACCATTTTATTGTTGATTTCATCCAACTTTTCGGGAGATATGCCTACACCTTGATCCTTGATGGAGAGAAGTACATCGTTTTTTTCCTCCGAAAGCTGAATTGAAATTTGTCCTTCCGGTTCTGAAAACTTAATGGCATTCTGCAAGCAATTTTGAAGGATGATTTTGAGTTGCTGAGGGTCTGCCATAGCGAATACCGGAGAGGCTGGAGGGTCAAACTCAAAGCTGAGGCTTTTTGCCATCGCTTGATAGGAAAGGTTATTCAATTGCTTCTGAATGGTTTCCCCTAAGTTTAATTTTATTGGCTTGGTGATGATTCCGTCAAGCTGAGCATGTGACCAATCTAGCAGTTCCTCTAGTAGTTGATGCGTCTGATTGACTTGATTAGTGAGTAGGTCTTGGACACTCTTTCGTTCTTCTTCCGATTTGAAAAATCCCGCCTTACTCAATTCTAAAAGTTGCTTGATGGAAGTGACAGGTCCTTTTAGATCATGGGAAAGGATGGAAAAGAGTTTGTTTTTTTCTTCATTAATGGAGGTGAGCTTTTCGTTTTTGGCCTCGATTTCTTCTTGTTTGACTTTGAGCTGCTCAGCAAACTTATTTTTCTTTACCAAAAGTCTCGAGTACAAGATTAGCCCGGATATCGTCACTGCCAGTGCGATCATTAGCAAGATCAGGTATTTCCTATTGAGACGTAATTCGTTCTGAGCACTTTCCTGCTCTTGCTTCAGTACCTCATTTTCTGCATCGCTCAGCTGCAATTGCAGAAAACTGATCTCTGAATTTTTGTTTTGATTGTAAAGGCTATCAGAATAGGATTTGTTGATTCTGCTGAATTCTAATGCTTGCTGGTAGGCTCCTGCTTTCTCGTAAGCTGTTGAAAGAATTGCCGAAGCCCGCTCCTTATCCCAAAGCGCATTGACTCGCTCAGCATAGTTGAGAGCTAGTTTTCCGTATTCGATTGCACTCGAATAATCATTTCTTTCGCATTGGATTTCGGCCAGACCCGCATAGGCAAAAGTCAATTCCCAATTTGAGGTTTTGGGATATTCATTCAAAACTTGCTGATAGGTCTGTTCAGACTTTGAAAAGTCCCCCATTTCAAAATAGACCTTAGCCTGTCTATTGATTATCATGGGCACAAGCGACTCATCGGGATAATTACTCAAAAAATTCAGACCTGTTTTGAGTGAAACCATGGCCTCCTCGTAATTGCCCAATTCCGATTCAGATATGGCTTTGTTAAAATAATTCTTTCCTAGTCCAACACTGTCTTGCAGTTCTTGATTGATTTTAATGCATTCATCCAAGACCTTGATTGAATTTTCATACTCGTGCTGACTTAGATAAATGAGCGCTCTTCCATTGAGAGCATAGACGTAATCTTCTTTACTGTTTTGGTCTTTTAGTATTGCAATTGCATTAGAAAAATGCCTTAAAGAACTGGCATAATCGCCATTGACATAGTAAAGGGTTCCGGACTGGTTTTCAAGCTTTCCTAGAAGTATGGGATCCTTTGGGAAATACTCATTTCTAATCTGCTCTGCCTGATTAAGAAAGTACCATGCACTGTCTAGTCTGATGTATCGGGCTGTAATAGACCGATCCAACAAGCTATCAAAAGTGTCCCGTTGAGCGAAGAGTGCTAAGGGAGTTGCCAAGACGAAAATCCAAACTAGGACAAATCTCACTACCAAGGTTTGAAAGGGTATTTGAAATAAGAATTGCTAAATTATAGAATATTCCTGCTTGACGAAAGCTTAATTAGACCTTATGGATTTTCATTGTAAATATTTCGAGAATTTTACCAATTTGGCTTGATACCGGGAGCAAAAGGGAACCTTAAACTCTTGTAATACTCCAAATCGCCTTGCGGTTTTTCAATCTCGACGGGAAATGGTTTTCCAGAAAAAGTCTGAAAGTACAAAAGGCAGGCATTTCGCCACCACCGAGCCTCCTCTATTTGAACAGAAAGCAATTGATTGACGTGACGAAATCGCTCTTCATCCAATTGCCCTTCAAGTTTTTGCCAATTTTCCTTCATTTCAAGAGCGGTTTTTACGCCCGAGTCGTAGTGAAGGGCCATTTCTTCCCAGAGTGTTTTTCCCGATTTCATATGAAAGTCCCAAGGGATGTGATGAAACCATAGCAGGTATTTCTCTGGAATATGGTTTGGGTCAGACCATTCCTTGACTATTTCAGGAGCATATTGGCCGAGGGCATTGCTGCCCGAAGAAGTCCGATCAAAACCGATTCCTTCAGAATCTGCTCTGTGATAGTATAAAGAAGTCCAATCCGCTCTTCCTCCTTCTACCCAAGGTCCAGGCCCATAATGGTGACTTCTACCCATGAGGTGATGCAATCCCAGCGGAGTCATGTAATTGACTGCTGCTTCATGTGATTCCATCATGATTTTTTGGACGGAAGAGAGCAATGTCTGTTCATGGCCAAAGGTTAGTTTGATCCATTCCGAAGCTATGCTTTCCGCATCTTGATAGGGGTTCCAGGCCATTTTGCCAAAGGCGTACCAATTAGCCTGTCCAAAGAGGTGGCCGGTCCAGTTTCTGTCTGTCCCGATATTAGAGACTCCTGCCATCAAAGTCAGTTTTTGGCCGGAGTCCGAACCGTCAATGATGCTTGCAACGGTGGAAGATGGGCCAGGTCGATAGGTTTTAGTATTCAAAATCTCCTCCCACATGGGCCCCAAATACACCAATTGAGTAGCCTGGCCCAGGTATTCTTGAGTGATCTGAAATTCCATACCCAGATTAGTCTCATCCACTGCTCCGAATAGTGGATGAAATGGCTCTCTGGGTTGAAAATCGATGGCTCCATTTTTGACCTGAATAATTACATTTTCCAAAAACTTTCCATCCAAGGGTTCAAATTCAAGATTTGCCTGCTTGTGTCGGTCTTCGTCGATTTCATGCGAATACACAAATGCTCTCCAAATCACATATCCTCCAAATGGAGCCAAAGCTTCCGCCAGCATATTAGCACCCTCTGCATGATTTCTACCATACTCGTGAGGACCGGGTTGACCCTCTGAATTAGCCTTAACCAGAAATCCACCAAAATCAGGGATATGCTGGTAAATCATCTGGACTCTTTCCTTCCAGAATGCCCGAACATCCGAATCTAGCGGATCGGCTGTTTCCAGGTTTCCCATTTCGATAGGGGCTGAAAAACGGGCAGTGAGATAAACCTTGATGCCATAAGGTCGGAAAAGGTCTGCAAGAACCTTCACTTTTTCGATGAAATCTTCCCGTAGAATCCAAGCATTGGCATTGACATTGGTCAGGGATACCGCATTGATTCCAAGACTTGCATTGGCTCTTGCATAGTCAATATATCTCGGATCAATATAACCAGGAAGCTTATGCCAATCCCAAATCGAAAATCCCGCATAGCCTCGTTCTACCGTTCGATCCAAATTGTCCCAATGATTCAGCATCCGCAATTTAACCTTGGGCTGGTCCGAAATTTCCGCATTTAAATCGAACTCGCCGATTTGGATACTTTTCAAAAAGTCAAAACTTCCATACAAAACCCCGATAGGGGAGTTGCCGGTGACGATGTAGACCTTCTTTCCGTTGATTTCTAGCGGTCCACGCCAGTATCCTTCTTCGCCTAGATTTTTGATTTCAGCCTGCTGAGCTAGCCCGAGATACTGAGATAGTTCAGATCGAGTACCTACAAGGAGTTTGAAATCCCCGTCCCTTGTTGATAGAAAATTGGCTTTTTGGTCTAAAAATCCCTCAGCACTTCGAGCAAACTCCTCTTTGATAATATCATAAGTTGGGTTTTGAGCAAAAAAATAGATTCCCGAAAAGAGCTGAGCCACCTCCTGTCGGAGCTTACTTTCCTCAATTTTTTCGTAAGAAAGCCAAAGCTGGTATCCGTCTTTTGCTTGTAGCTTTGGCACCAGGCAAAAGGTAATTATAAATGCGAATAATAGGTTTTTCATGTGTTTATATGTCTCTTCCTAAAATTGTAAAAAAATAAATGGCTTTGCCAATCAAATAGGAGGAGTGGTCAAAATCTGAAAAACCTCATCCTTGACAATTCACGTCAAAGAATGCCGATTACTGCCTAAATAGTGAAGAGCTTTTTTATCTTCGCTTTCTGACTTTTGAGATATGGCTGAGCAATCCAAACCTTTTATCATCTACAAATCCTCGGCGGGTTCGGGTAAAACCTACACGCTGACCTTGGAATACCTCAAACTTGCCCTCCAAAATCCACCATCTGCATTTAAGCAGATTTTGGCTGTGACCTTCACCAATAAGGCCACACAGGAGATGAAGGAGCGGATTTTGAGTGAACTGAACCGATTGAAGGACAGTGTGAAGCCTGAGGAGTTCATGGATCAGGAGTTGATGAAGGCACTTCAGGTGGATGAAGTAGGACTCAAAGGTAGAGCAAAGAGTGCATTGATTGCCATACTTCACGATTACGGTCATTTTTCGGTAAGTACCATAGATAGTTTCTTTCAGAAAATCGTTCGCGCATTTGCTCGTGAGATTGACTTGAATGCCAAGTTTGATATAGAGCTAGATCAAGATGCAGTGCTCTCCCGAGTGGTGGATCGTGTGGTCATGCAAGTCATGGATGACGAATTTTTGCATAAGTGGCTGGTAGAATATGCCACAGAACAAATTCAGAACGGCAAGTCCTGGGACATCAGACGCAATATTCAAGGTCTGGGTAAGCAGATTTTTCAGGAGGATTTTAAAAAATATAGCGCTGAGATAAAGACCTTCTTGAGTGAGAAAGAAAACGTGAATGAGCTTCAGAAGTTAGTCGGCAAACGAAGGGATGAACTCATCCAATTGGGAAATACGATTAAAAACCAGGCAAACCAAATCCGTATAGCTCATGGCCTGGAATGGAAGGATTATAATCGGGGGTTTTTGGCCAAATTTGACAAGTTTGGAGACCGGAACCTGCCATTTGGTGATTTTACCGACTTGCAAAAAGAAAAGGCCTCCTCTCCAGATCAATGGGCTACCAAAACCAGTAAAAATAGGGGTGCAATAGACAGCTCATATTATGCAGGTTTGGGTGAGCTTTTGGGAAAAGTACCCCAACTTGAGATTCAATGGAATACGATCAACGCCATTGCAAAAAACATCTATGTCTATGGCGTATTCCGAAACTTGATTGATGATTTGGTGGCGATTAAGGATGAGGAAAATATGCTTCTTATCTCAGATGCCAATGAGTTTTTGAAAGAGATTACCAAGGAGAATGATGCCCCATTTATTTACGAGAAAGTAGGAAATCAATACCGACATTTTCTGATCGATGAGTTTCAGGATACTTCCGGATTTCAGTGGGCGAGTTTCAAGCCACTTTTGGAAAACTCCCTGGCCCAGGGTCATAAAAACTTGTTGGTCGGAGATGTCAAACAGTCCATTTATCGCTGGAGGGGTGGGAAAATGAGATTGCTTTTGGAAGAAGTGGAGGAGCAGATCGGATCTCATATTATCGAAAATAAAAATCTCAAGGTAAATTTTCGTAGCCTGCCCAATATCATCCATTTTAACAATCAGGTATTCAAAAGTCTGCCGCAATACTTTGCTGATTATTTGGAGTCGGAGTACGGAGGCCAAGACTCGGGTATTCTTTCCAGGGCTTATGCAGATGCTAGTCAGGAGGTTTCCTCCAAAAAGTCCCAAAACGAATTTAAAGGGCTGGTTCAGGTTGAATTTTTACAAGAGGAAAAGGATAACGAGGAAAAGTACCAGGATTTGGTTTTAGCCAAAATTCCTGATCAAGTTCGTCAGCTTCAAGACTTGGGCTACGAGCCTTCGGATATAGCCTTTTTGGTGAGGACAAAGGCTGAAGGGGAATTGATTGCAGATTGTCTGATGGAGACTGGAGCTGCTAATCAGGAGGATGAATACAGCTATGACGTGCTATCGGATGAAACCATGTATTTGCAAAAAGCTTCCTCAGTCAAAGCCCTGATTGCTGCATTGAAATACCTCTATCAACCTGAAGATAAAGTTCAGTTCCGCACCATCTGGTACTATTGCGCTGTTCTTACTGACCAAATGATAGACCATCAACTCTTTTCTCTATCCGCTATTCCCGATCATCTGAAAAGCCGGGTCTTGGAATTCCAAGAAGCCGAAACTTCCTTGTTGCAACTTCCGCTTCTGGAAGTGGTAGAGGAACTGATCCGGATTTTAGATATTCAATCTCTGGGATCCGAAAAAGCATATCTTTCTGGCTTCCGAGAGGCGGTATTTGATTTTAGTGCTACTAATCGATCGGATTTAAGTGGGTTTTTGGATTGGTGGGAACAGAATAAAATGAAGCGGACCGTGAAGATCCCGGAGGATCACAATGCGATGCGGATTTTGACTATCCATAAATCTAAAGGACTTCAGTTCAAAGTGGTGCTCATGCCATTTCTTAAATGGACCATTTTTGACACCAAAAAGGGAAATGTTATCTGGTCACCTTTTGAAGATAAGGAGTTAGGAATGTCTGCTATCATTCCACTCAATTTGGATGGGAAACTTGCAAATTCTTTTTTTTCAGATACCTATACTGAAGAGGCTACGCTTTCTTATTTGGATAGCCTAAATATGATTTATGTTGCGCTCACCAGGGCAGAGGAGATTTTTTTGGGAATGGCACCGTTCAAAGCCAGTTTTAGTAGCATGAACTACTTGGAGATTCACTTGCAGCAGGTGCTCAGCAATGGCATGGATGGCCTTGGTTATTTTGATTTGGAGAAGAAAGTCTATCGATTAGGGGACTGGCCTGAGCCCTCAAAAAAGGAAAAGGAAGAAAAGGCCTTTACCGATTTAAGATGGAGCTATAAAAACTGGAGTGAGCTCTTGGAGCTTAAAAAATATGCGGTGGATTTCTCTGAAGAGGGACTTGCACAGCGTCAGAAAAGGAATTTTGGGCTTTTGGTTCACGAAATTTTAGAGAAATCCAATTCACTGAAAGCTGCTCAGATGGAGTTGGATAGCTTTTTTTTCGATGGGAGAATAACCGAAAATGAAAGGGAGGAAATTCTATCCCAATTAGAAGAACTTTTTGCTAATGAGCAATTTGCATCTTGGTTTGATGCCAATCATAAATCATTGAGCGAACAAGGCATTTTGCTACCAGGAGGAAAGCAAAAAAGGCCCGACCGAATTGTTATCCGCGAACATGAGGCTGTCGTGGTAGATTTTAAAACGGGGGAGGAATCAGATCGCTATGTCAAGCAAGTCAAGGAATACATGATACTCGTCGAGAATTTGGCTCATAAGCCTTGTAAAGGCTATTTGTGCTATTTAGAAACACAGAAAATCATTGAGGTCAATGCATAACTTTTTAAGGAAAACAGCCGGACAAATTTTGAGGAACCATGAGTCTTTACAGGACTTGATGATCATTTTGCCCAATCGAAGAGCGGGTTTGTTTTTTACCCAGCATCTAGGAGCCTTAATCAAAGAGCCGACTTGGATGCCGGAGGTGAAAACGATCGAAGACCTTTTTTACGCTTATGCAGGGAATAGACCCGCTGATGATTTGACCTTGGTGTTTGAATTGTATCGAGTCTATGCTGATTTGCAGGAAAACCCAGAAGAATTTGATCGATTCTTCTTTTGGGGAGAAATGATTTTGAAGGATTTCAACGATTTGGACCAGTTCCTTGCAGATCCGGACAAATTATATCATCAATTGGCGGAGTTCAAAGAATTTGAGTCTGACTTGAGCTATCTTAGTCCGCAGCAAATTGCGTTGATTCAACAGTTTTGGAGTTCCTTTGTCAGTCAAGAGAGAAATCATCAAGAGAAATTTTTGAAATTTTGGCAATTGCTGAAGCCACTCTACCACGCCTTTCAGGCTTCGTTGAATGTGTCCGGCTTGGCCTACTCAGGAAAGCTTTACAGACAAGTAGCCGAATCATTGGATCAAATTCCAAAGCCCGACCAGCATTTTATTTTTATTGGTTTTAATGCTTTTACCGGAACTGAAGAGATTTTAATTAAATATTTTATTCAGAATTTCGGAGCGGAAATAGTTTGGGATTTGGATGCCTACTATGTCGAGGATAAAAATCAGGAAGCTGGTCTATTTTTCAGAGACTACCTGAATGACAAAGTTTTTGGTCCGACATTTCCGGAAGAACTACCTCGGCAAATTCAAGATCGAAAAATAGAGATCAAAACCTATTCTACTCCATTGAAAGTCAATCAGGCCAACTTAGTTGGTTCCCTTCTAGAGCAAGTAGGAGAATCAGAAAAACTAGAGGAAACGGTTGTCATTTTACCGGATGAGCAGCTACTTTTTCCAGTCCTTCATAGTTTGCCCGACCATATCGATCAGGTCAATGTGACGATGGGGTACCCGGTAAAAAATGCACCTGTTTACGCTTTTTTGGAAGCTGTTTTGGAAATGCAGCGATATATCAAAATCGAAAATGAGGAGGAGCTTTTCTATCATCAACCTGTCAGAAATTTGCTTTCCTCTACCTATTTGAAAGGTGTCAATGCTTCTTTCTGTCGTGACCTATTAAGTGATATAAAGGAGCGAAATCAAGTTTATATCTCAAAGAAAGAATTACAAAAGGGAGGTGTCTTATTTCAGTTGATCTTCCAAAAACTGGAGTCCGAACGGCTTTTCCCCTATATGGCTACCCTGATGGAGGAGTTGGCAAAATTGCTCCAGGAAGAGCCACTTCAGCGCAGTTATCTCTTTCAGTGTTTTAAGCAGTTGACTCGATTGCGGGAGATTTTTGAAAAGCAAGGGAATCCCAGGCTTAATCGTGAGTTTTTTATTCGGATTTTCAGGCAGGTATTTAGGGAGGTGAAGCTTCCTTTTGAAGGAGAACCGCTTCGTGGCCTGCAAGTCATGGGAGTTTTAGAATCCAGAAACCTGGATTTTAAAAGAGTGATCATTTGCAATATGAACGAGGACAGCTTTCCTCCTTCTGCCGGGCTTAATTCTATGATACCATTTAATCTTCGCAGGGCTTTCGGTCTTCCTGTTCAGGAGCAAAACGATTCAATTTATGCCTACACCTTTTATAGGTTGCTGCATGCTGCTGAAGAGGTTCATATGATTTACACCACAGCCGGGGATCAGGGAAAGTCAGGAGAGAAAAGCAGATACATTCAGCAAATGGCTGCTGAATTGGGAAGGGAGATTGAGGAGCAAGTCATTTTTGTGCCTATAGACCAGAAGAAACCTGAGGCCATCCTTGTAAAGAAAACCCAAGCAGTATTAGATGCCTTAGAGCGCTACCTCATTCAGGAAAATGGGAAAGCGGAAACTGCTTTTTCACCCTCTGCTCTAAACACTTATTTGGATTGTGGTCTTAAGTTTTACCTGCAATACATTGCGGGTTTGAAAGAAACCGAGGAGGTAACAGAAGAGATAGATGCCGGTGTTTTTGGGAATTTGGCTCACTTGGCATTGGAAAAGCTGTATCTGGATTTTATCGAAAGGAAAAAAAGAACGGCGTTAGAAAAAGGCGATTTTGCTGATCTGCGCAAAAACTGGGTTTTTCCTGCTGTGGAAAAGGCCATAAGAGAACAGTATCACTTGGAAGGGGAAGCCGATACGAAGTTGAATGGACAGTTGGCGATTGCCAGAGATGTGCTCCAACGCTATGTGAGACAAGTTTTGGTCTATGATGAACAAAGCGCTCCTTTTCGGCTGATTTCGCTGGAAAAAGCCAAAAGGTACGAGGCTGGTCTTTCGATTCAGACCCAGAAAGGACCACGAGAGGCTGTTTTGAGGGGGATTATTGACCGAGTGGACGAGCATCAAGGTTCGATTCGGTTGATTGATTACAAGTCCGGGGGGGATAAAAAGGAGTTCCCACATTTAGATGCCTTATTTGATAGAAGCTTAGAAAAGAGAAATAAAGCTGCCATGCAGACGCTGTTTTATGGGTTGATCTATCAGGGCAGTCACCCGGAAAATACAGCACCTTTGAAACCGGCTATTTTTAATTTGAAGGAGATATTTAATGATGATTTTAATCCCTATTTGAAAGAAAGAGAAGGTAGGAGAGAAGGAGTAGAGGTGCAGGATTACAGAAATTTTGAAACTGATTTTCGTCAAAAACTCAAAGATTTATTGGAAGAGCTTTATGACCCTTTGAAGCCATTTGATCAAACAGCAGTATTGAAAAAATGTGAATATTGTCCCTACAAGGAAATCTGTGGGAGGTGATAGAAGTATCAAGTACGAAGATTCAAGTAACAAGTAGGGGGGATGAACTGCTGGCTTAGTATATAATTTTGAATGATTTCACCTATTTATTTAAGATAATACTAAACCATCTTCGCGTAATTTCAATTTTGGATTGTTAAGTTTTTTGATTGAGGTTTGAATTCTAACTCTGTCAGATTCTGGTAAAAAAGTCGGTACTAAATGGGCTAGGTCGATCTTTAAAAGTTGGTGGATTACTATCAGGTCTTTTAGGGAAAATGGGCTGATTCCGTTCATGAGTTCAGAGATGTAAGACTTGCTTTGATGGCCTAAAATCCTACCGAAATCCTGCTGCGTTAAATTCAGGCTCTTCAAGCTTTTCCGAATGAGCTCTTTTCTCTTTTGAATAAACTGCCGCTCTTTTTCGGCAATCATTTCCGCAGAATCACTTTCTTTGATCTTATTTTCTGAGATTTTTGAGTCGGAGCTCCAGTTTTGGTTTTCGTATTGTTCGATTAAATCCCTTAATTTTTTTCTTCGGATTTTATAGCTAGCATCATCTTTTGAAAGAACACGTAATTTTCTATCAGCGATCAGGGCTCTTTCAAAGTCGAGCTCATTTTCAATTTTCCCAGCATCAATCAATTCATTTATGTCAAATTGAGTTTTCATATTTTTAAATCCAATCGTTAGATCTTAACCACCTTTTAATGGTATTTCGGTTGTTTTTGAAAGTTGTTTCGTACTCTTGATGAGTTCCTGCCCAAACGACAGTGGCTTCATTATCTTGAAATTCAATCAAAATCATTGTCCGATGAATATTAATGTTGAAGAAATAGAAGCTGTCACTATGGACCTTGTCAGCATCTGCTCGGGATATTTTTAAGTCTGCTTGGTTTTCCCAGTCATTATCTTCAAAATCCTTAATCAGTTTGTCAATGGCTCTGACCAAAGAAAGGTTTCCCTTATTCTTTCTTTTTAGCTTTTCGAGTAACTTCTTGTTGAGCAGTCTCATTCACAATTTCAAATATACAAAAGTTCTAAAATATTCCGAACTTTAAAAGTTTGTTTGTATTTTTAAAATTTCTATTCACCCACTTTTTTGAAATTTAACTTTCTCAAATTAGAGTTCAAATTAGTCTTTTCGTTTCTTTCAACAGGGACTCCAATAATAAAACTCAATCAGCTTTTCTTCTTTAAAAAAAAAGAGAAAATTAAAGCAAAATTAAGCCAGGTCATTGATCTTCCAATTCCACAATTACCTCAATTTCCACGGCTATGTTATTTGGCAAAGCAGCAACTCCCACAGCGGATCGGGCATGTTTTCCTTTTTCTCCAAACACTTCCACCATCAAGTCCGAAAAGCCATTGATCACTGCGGGATGCCCCGTGAAATCAGGTGCGGAGTTGACCATTCCCAGAACTTTGACAAATTGCTTGATGCGACTCAAGTCTCCTGTAGCGGCTTTAAGGACAGCTATGATTTCCAAGCCGGTTTCCCGGGCAGCTTGATAGCCTTCCTCGGGAGTGAGATCACTTCCGACTTTTCCAAAGACATCCGGGCCATTGCCCGCGAGATACAACACATTACCAACTTGCCTCCATTTCACGTAGTTGGCCATCGGCTGACTTATCTCAGGAATAGAAAGGCCCATTTGCTGGATTTTTTCTTCAGGCGTTTGGGAATGGCTAAAGGAGTAAAAAGCAAAAATAGAGAATAATAAAAGGCAGTATTTTTTCATGATCAAATTGATTAAATCACTTCAATCTAGGAGAAATTCCTGAAATTTAGTCTCTCAAACTTCCTTTTTAATGCAAAACCTTGAAATCATCCCCTTCCAGGCCAAGCTGCAGCCTGAATTTGAAGCCATCAATCGAGAATGGGTCGAGGAGTTATTCTCGCTAGAGCCTTTTGATATTGCTCAGCTTCAATCCCCTCAAGAAACCATCATCGAAAAAGGTGGGGCTATTTATTTTGCCAAAATGGGAGAACAAATTCTTGGTACTTTGGGGCTTTCTAAAATCGATGAACATTCTTTTGAACTGATCAAAATGGGAGTTAAGAAATCGGCTCAGGGTAAAGGAGTGGGTATGTTCTTGGGACAGCAGGCTTTGAATAAGGCCAAAGAGATGGGGGCGAATAAAGTGGTTTTGTACACTCATACCAAACTCCAAGCTGCCTTAAAAATCTACCAGAAATTGGGCTTCAAAGAGGTGCCTGTAAGAGATGGTAAATACTGCCGATGTGATCTGATGATGGAAGTTGATGTTTAAAAAACTGATTAACTGACAATTATCATTTTTTTGCTTGATATCCATCAAAGAGAGCGTCGTTTATTTTTTGGAAATTTGATCTGAATCAAAATCCAAAAACTATGAAAACGATTGTCGTTCCCTTTGATTTTTCTACCTATTCACTAGAGGCTCTGAAAACTGCACAAAAAATAAGTGTGAAATCCGGGGCTCAGATAGTCTGTGTGACGGTCATTCCTTCTGAGATTGACTTTGAAAAACTCTCTGAGGAAGCTGAAATGAAATATACAGACCTGATCGAACAAAAGACCGAGGCGGAGGAAATATTGCCTGAATACATTCAGCAAATAGCACCTGCCAAGGCTCCAATCGAACAGGTGGTGAAAATTGGGGTGCCTCATGAGCAAATCCTTCGAGAAGCCAATCGCTCCGGGGCCGATATGATCGTGATGGGAGCCTATGGAAAGGGCTATACCGAAGGGAAATTCATAGGTTCTAATCTTCAGAAGATTCTAAGAATGGCAGACATGCCGGTCTTGGCTGTCAAGGTGGCTTTAGATGGAAATGATCTTCGGAAAATCGCCTTTGCTTCAAGTTTTCAAAAAGATGCGCCTGTTGCATTTGCAAAGATTAAAGCTTTTGTGAAAGCTTTCAAGGCATCCGTACATCAGGTCTTCGTCAATACACCTGGAAATTTCCATACTTCGGAAAAAATTCAAGAGGGAATGAAGTTGTTCCAAGCTGGCAATGAGGAAATAGTATTTCACCAACATACCTACAGCGCCGAGGAGGTAGAAAAAGGAATCGTTTCCTTCTGCGAAGAGGAGGGACTTCATTTAGTAGCTCTTGTTTCAGGAGATCATAAGCTGAGTCCAGCTTATCAGGTTGGGGTGACTGAGACAGTCCTCTTTCAAGGCGATTTAGGTGTCTTGAGTGTTAAAGCTTGACTTCTATCATCCTCAGATGGATCAAAAACTTCATTAATTGGGTGTCGCCAATGCAATACAGCGGCACCCAAATTATATAGCCCTCTAGAAAACTCCCTGGCTACATTTGTAAAGGTTGAAAAAGGGATGTCAGTTTTATGACTTTTTGCTTCCTGAAATAATTTTTCAACCAATTGGCTGGAGTCTAGCTCCGATTCACGCATCCACGATGGAACTTGAATCTCAGTTTGTTCAGCTTTGGCAAGTTGATCAATTTCAAGAATTCGCTCTTCGAATTTTACTTTTAATTCTTCCAAGAAATCCTTCGGAAGATTTCGCGATGAGTTTCTTAGCTCCTTGATATTATGATGTATATCCTTAAAATCCTTAGCTGAGAAGATCATCAATCTCATAGAAAGCATCAATGAGGTGAGTTTTTTTGCCTCTTCCTCATTTATACTGGCTTTTTGAAGTTTCAGATGATAGGCAGTGATTTCATCCTCGACAAGTTTTAAGCTTTGGTATAATCCTAGATATTCAACCGGTCTGCTGAGGATTTTTTCGAATATTCCTTGTTTGGGGGATAAAACACCGTCCTCAATGATAGTGAGAGAAATGAACTTTTTTGTCTTCACAAAAAGCTCCTCAATTTCCTTTTCCAAAGCTTGGATTGCCGCATCAGGAACAGCCACGTCCACGTTCTGAATGTAAAGAGTGTGGGGTTTTTCTTTTGTGAGAAAACGGCCTTTAAGCCATTTGGTAATTGGTTTGATCAATGGAAGGAAAAGCAGAACTCCGAATGCATTCAAGATGGTATTGAAGAGGGCTAGATCCAGCAGTGGATCTTTTCCAATGGGTAGGCTGCTTATCCATTGAATAATTAATGGTATGAAAAACAAGACAATCAGTCCGGTAACTACATTAAAAAGAAAATGAAGTGAGGCCAGTCTTTTTTTATCCGGGGTACCTCCAAGAGCTCCCAAACTGACGGTGACTGTGGTACCGATATTGGCCCCAACGGTAGCTGCTGCAGCTTGATCTAGTCCTAAAATCCCTGAGCTGATCGCACTAAGTAAGATTACTAAGGTCGCCGAACTCGACTGAATGATGGCAGTAAGGATAAGTCCAATCAAAGCAAAAACAGCTAAACCCCAGTCCGCATACAGGCTAAAATCAAAGTTTTCTGCCAAGGATTCAATCGATCCTTTCATCAAATCAATACCGAAGAATAAAAGTCCAAACCCCAATAAAAAGGAACCTAGATTTTTCAGAATAAAGTAGCGGGATGCTAAAATGAAAAGTAAAGCCCCAACGCCGATCAGAGGTAAAGAAAAGGAGGCGATATCTACTTTGAAACCAAGGCTATAAACCAGCCAAGCGGTAACAGTGGTGCCTAGGTTGGCCCCTAAAATGACTCCTGCGGCATGGCTAAACCTAATTATCCCTACGCCCAAGAAAGCTAAAACCATCAAAGTGACCAAAGAGCTACTTTGTAAGAGTGCAGTCACTAGGGTGCCGCTAATAATCCCCTTGATAGGAGTATCAGTAAATTTTTGGAGTAAGCGACGAAAAGTCTTGCCGCTAAACTCATTAAGACCAGCCTCCATCTGATGCATGCCCAGAAGAAAGATTCCCAGCCCAGCCAGAAAGTCCCAAATTTGAAAGGTCAAAACTTGAAATGATTAATTCTCTACCTTAGTCAGAGAATAGTGTACAGCAAGAGTGAATTTAGGTAAATCTCTACCAATTCAGAAAAAAGATTTTGGATACCAATAAAAGTTTTGGATAAAGCCTAGGGTAGTGAGGAAAGGATAAAGATTACCAGAATCGGAAGCGCTTCTCGTTGATTCGATTTCTGAAAATCCAGTTGTCGAAAATATCTTTAGACCAATGGATCTCTAGGCCAACATTGACAGTCATATATCCATCATATCGGTGTGTGAGCCCTGATCCTCTGCGAACACGGCCATTGTTTCTTAAAATTTTGTCCACATCTGGCATTCCATTATCATCCAAAAAATCCGGATTTCGGATAGCTAATCGAAGTCGGTCCGGATTTCTACCCGATACATAATCATCCACCAAGTCCAAGTAAAATTCCGACACATTGAAAGCCGAAATATCATCCATGTAGTCGGTCAAAGTGAAGCGGTAATTCCCTTCGAAAGTCAGATCCATGTACACATTTAGCTTGTACTTGAAGCCAAGCCCCATGGGGAAGACGGTGATGAAGCGGTCATAGGGGTTGTTTTCCAAGGCTAGTGGTCTCAGATCCACCCATTCTCCATCGAGTTGAGCCTGAGGATTGTTGGTAGACATTCCTATACCTACGAAAATGTATGGATTCCAAAGCGGACGGTGGATATTCGGAACTTTGACAGGGTGCCAAAAATATTGGATAACTCCTGTTACCTCCCAGTTTTGGGCTCGAAAATGAAGGTTTCTAGGAGTACGAAAAGCCCTCGGGTCAGAAGGCGGATCCTGGCCGGACATTTTGATGTAGGAGAATTCTCCTTTGGCTCTGAGATTTGTTCCTATAGTTCTATGAAAAGCAATATTTGCATTCCAGTCAGGCTGAACCCCTTCATTGTATTTCCAGAAGGAATATAGCTCTCCAAAATACTGGGTAGGACCTATACTGGCAGAGATCGACCATGGCTCCTCGAACCGATAGCGGTAAAAGCTTTGCGCACTGGCTTGATAACTCCAGCCTATCAAAAATACAACTATAAAGCCTAGCTTTCTCATTATCAGGCCTGCTCGGTCCATTTCTTCCAATGGGCGAAAATTACCCTAATTTTTTAAATTTTCAAACCCTGATCGTAAGTGTAGATCTCGCTGTGGGAATGGAATTTCGACTCCTTGCTCCTTAAACCGTCTGAAGATTTCATAATAAAGCTGGCTTTTCAGCACTTTTGGTCGATTGACATACTCTGAGGTCCATACCCGGAGGTTGAAATTGATGCTGTTGTCCCCATATTCTTCAAAAAGGACATCTGACTCGGGGCTTTCTAAGACTCCTTTATTGTCTTTGGCAACCTCGAGCAAAATTCTTCTTATTTTTTCAGGATCTTCCCGATAAGCTACGCCCACTGGAAAATTAAATCGGACCATTCGGTCAGAGTGAGACCAGTTGATCACTTGATTATCGATAAATTGACTATTTGGTACAACGATCGTGATATTATCATTGGTGACTACCATAGTGGATCGGGCTGAGATTTTGATTACATCTCCATTGACATCTCCCACTTCGATTCGGTCTCCCACTTTGATAGGCTGCTCAAAAAGAATGATGAGCCCACTGATGAAGTTGTTTGTGATGTTTTGAAGACCAAAACCGATACCAACACCAATAGCTCCTGCCAAAACCCCAAAAGCACTTAAATCAATCCCATTCGTCTGAAGAATCGAAAAAACTCCAGCTAGGATCAAGATATACTTGACTATCGTTCCTATCGAAAGTCGCGTGCCTTCAGTGATACTATATTTTTTCAAAATCCGATTGACCAGCAGTCTTCTGATCCATTCAGATCCCACAAAAAGAACGAGAAAGGAAAAAATAAGTGTCAGGACGAGCCCAATCGTTAATTTAGAATCACCCAAGTTGAAAAGACTCAGGTTCATGATTTGATCTATCCACTCCAGCAAATCGAAGTTGCTCGAATTGGAATTAGAAACAGTTGATGAGTCTGATTGCATAGGTTTCGAAATATTAGTCGAATTTTGTAAGCAAAATATCAATAATTATCGACCCTGAAGTCAGAATTTATATTCATTCTCAGAAATCAAAATAAAATTCTGAAAAATGCCCGGCTAGGATTGTGATTTAAAATTTTTGATCGAAAATCCTTAATTTTGAACTATGAGTAAACAACGAGAAGAGCTCGAACATCGATTAAAACTTCGGAATATCAAGCTTTCGGATTTTGATGATATCCGAGAGATAATGGTATCTATCTACCGAAACAAAGGAATGGCTTGGACAAGGGAGGAATTGAAAAATCAACTTAAGGTTTTTCCCGAAGGTCAGATTTGTATCGAAGATAATGGAAAAGTAGTTGCCGCTGCTTTGAGTATCATTGTCGATTATGGCAGATTTGGCGATAATCACACCTATGATCAGATTACAGGATTCGGGAAGTTTGATACCCATGATCAGGATGGAGATACTTTATATGGTACCGATGTCTTTGTACATTACGAATACCGAGGAATGCGTCTTGGAAGACGTTTGTATGATGCGAGGAAAGAGCTTTGTGAAAATTTGAATCTTCGGTCGATTATTGCCGGTGGTCGTATTCCTGGCTATTCCAAACATGCCGAGGAGATGACTCCAAGGAAGTATATCGAGTTGGTAAAAAATAAGGAGATTTTTGATCCGGTACTTTCATTTCAGCTTGCAAATGAGTTTCACGTACGGAAAGTAATTACCAAGTATCTTCCTGAGGATAAGGACTCTAGAGCCTATGCTACCTTGCTGGAGTGGATTAATATTTATTACGAAAAGGATGAGAAGCTCATTGGTAACAAAAAATCCATTGTCCGCCTAGGGCTTGTTCAATGGAAAATGAGGCGATTTTCAAATGTGGATGATCTGATGCAGCAAGTCGAGTTTTTTGTCGATACGGTTTCGGGATATAAATCGGATTTTTGCCTGCTTCCTGAGTTTTTTAATGCACCACTATTGGCCGAATTCAACGATATGGATGCATCTGAGGCGATTAGAAACCTAGCAGATTACACGGACGAAATTGTCGGCCGGATGAGCGATCTAGCCGTTTCTTACAATGTCAATATCATTGCGGGTTCTATGCCTGAGTATGATGGTAAAAAGCTTCGAAATGTAAGCTACCTCTGCCGAAGAGATGGTACACAGGCCAAGCAATACAAATTGCATATCACACCCGATGAAGCGGCCTATTGGGGACTTCAGGGGGGGAATGGAATTCACGTTTTCGATACCGATGCCGGAAGGATAGGAATACTGATTTGTTATGATGTGGAATTCCCCGAGTTGGGAAGAATTCTGGCTGAGCAAGAAATGGACATTCTTTTTGTACCATTCTGGACAGATACCAAAAACGCATTCCTTCGGGTCAATACCTGTGCTCGGTCTAGAGCCATAGAGAATGAGTGCTACGTGGCTATCACCGGATCTGTCGGTAACCTCCCAAAGGTTGAAAACATGGATATTCAGTATTCCCAGGCTGCAATTTACAGCCCATCAGATTTTTCTTTTCCGCATGATTCCATCGTTGCTCAGGCATCAGAGAATGCCGAAACGACCATTGTAGCGGATGTAGATTTGGATTTATTGACCAAGCAGCGGAAAGCAGGAAGTGTTCGGAATTTGGAACAGCGTAGACTTGACTTATATTCGATCCAATGGAAGCAGAAAAAATAATCCAAGACTACTTTAGCCATATTCCTGCGGAGATTTTGGAGAAAGCAAAAAAAATCAAGCTTTTAATCACCGATATTGATGGTGTATTGACTGATGGTGGGATCATTTATGATGATAATGGGCTGGAATTCAAAAAGTTTCAGGTAAAAGATGGTTTGATTGTCAAGCATCTCCGCAAAAATCGGATTTTGATTGGAGCGATTACAGGACGCAAGTCCAAAGTGGTTGAAAATCGCTGTGAGGAGCTTCGCTTTGATTTCCACTATCATGGAATAAAAGACAAGGGTAAAAAGCTGAATGAGCTTCTTGAGACACTTGAGCTTTCTCATCATGAAGTGGCCTACATCGGGGATGATTTAATCGATTTGCCAATTTTGAAAAAAGTCGGCCTTTCCTGTAGTCCTTCCGATGCTTTACCCTATGTGAGCGCACAAGTGGATTGGGTCAGTCGCTATGCAGGAGGCAAGGGAGTCTTCCGAGAAGTGGGGGACCTGCTCTTGCATGCTAAAGGAAAGCTGAGCTCAATAATTAATTCATACAACGAAATAGAAAATGAAGAGAACTGATAGTCAAATGAAAATCACAGACTCTGTGGTTTTGGGCGCAGAAAAGCCCGTGCTTTTTGCGGGACCTTGTGCGGTAGAAAGCTTCGATATCTGTCTGGAAATTGGCACGAAAGTAAAAGAATGGACTGAAGAGAACGGTTTTTCCTACGTTTTCAAAGCATCCTTTGACAAGGCTAACCGGACTTCTTCGGGATCTTTTCGGAGTATCGGAATGGATAAATCCTTGGAGGTCCTTCAGCGTGTAGGTCAAGCTTTGAATATTCCTTTGGTGACTGATATCCATGAAAGCTATCAGGCCAAGGAAGTTGCCGAAGTAGTGGATGTGCTTCAGATTCCGGCATTTTTATGTAGACAGACTGATTTACTGATAGCTGCTGCAGAGACTGGAAAGGCTGTGAAGATCAAAAGAGGGCAGTTTATGGCGCCTGAGGATATGCAGTTTGCTGTTAAAAAAGTTAGATCTGCCGGTAATGAAAATGTCTGTCTTACTGAGCGCGGATTTTCTTTGGGTTACCACAATTTGGTAGTGGATATGCGTGGCTTGCCAATCATGAGGCAGTTTGCACCGGTAGTGTTTGACATTACTCATTCGGTACAGCAGCCAGGTGGTCAGGGAGGAACTAGTGGCGGACAGCGGGAGTTTGCACCTTTTTTGGCAAGAGCAGCCGCTTCTACGGGTATAGATGGTTTTTTTATTGAGACACATCCTGAGCCAGCCAAAGCGCTTAGCGATGGCCCCAATTTAATCCCCCTTCATCGAATGGGAGATTTCCTATCCATGCTGAAGGAATCATGGACTTTGGGCCGAAAGTATCAGGATTTTAAGATTGAATAGCCACAATGAGATTCAGCCTGCTTTGCTACTTTTTTCTTCTAGGATTCATCAGCTATGGCCAAGAGACTGATTTGCTTCGGCAACGCTTAGAAAATACGGATGCCAGTTTTGGTTTAGAAGTAAGAGGGCGGACCATTCAGAATTTTGGAGAACTCTTTAAGTTTTATTCTTCGAGAGACTTTCAATTTATCTGGAGCAGAGAAGCTAGGATAGGGGAGTTGGCTTACGAAGGGCGATATGAATTAGAACAGGCTCAATTTGATGGTTTACAGCCTTCGGATTACCATTGGGACTTGATCAATACACTGATTGAAAATTATGAATCCAACAAAAAGATCGGTGAGAAAAGTGATTGGACAGATCTGGTAGACTTGGAGTTGCTCCTGAGTGATGGTTTAATTCAGTTGGCTAAACACCTGCATGTAGGCAAGGTAGATCCTTCGGAGCTTCAATGGGGATGGGAAATAATCCAAACAAAAGAGTCTTTTGACCCGATAGCTTTTCTCAATCAAATCGACCAATCCCAACGAGTAAGATCAAAGATTTTTCAGTACTACCCAGAGTTTAGAATCTATCTGCGTGGGCGGGAGATTCTTCGTAATCTATCCGAGCTTTCTAAAGTGGACAGCTTGGACTGGTCTGCACTCAGTGTCAATAAATCAATCAAAGCAGGCGATAGCCATTCCCTGATTCCTGAGATCCGTGAACGACTTCAGTTTTGGGGTTATGCCGGAGGAAATGATTTGACGGAGCGGATATATGATTCTCTTTTGATGAAATCCGTCCAGGCTTATCAATCCTTTCATGGGATGACTAGTGATGGTATCATTGGGAAAAACACCTTAGCTTCTTTAAGTCAATCCCCAAAAGATATAATGGATAAGGTAGCTGTGAATTTGGAAAGGCTTCGATGGCTTGATGGTAAAAAGAATGGGAGTAAGGCCATCTTAGTGAATATTGCAGATTATAAGTTAGTCCTTTTGGATAAGGAGGATACTATTTTTCAATCCAAAGTAATCGTAGGCAAATCCTATCACCAATCGCCGGTTTTTGAGGCGAAAATGAGTTATCTCGTCTTTAGTCCTTATTGGAATATTCCTGAGTCGATTGTTAGAAATGAGATCATTCCCTCGGTAAGGAAAAACCCAAATTACCTTACTCAAAAGAATATGGAGGTTTTGACTTACAATAGAGAAGTCGTGGATCCAAGTACAATTGATTGGAAAAAGCGCTCCATTCCCTATTTGGTGAGACAAAAACCCGGCCCACAAAACTCACTGGGATTAGTCAAATTCATGTTTCCAAATAGACATAGCGTTTACATTCATGACACTCCTGCCAAGTCGCTATTTGGACGAGAAGAGAGAGCATTGAGTCATGGATGCATTCGATTAGAAAAGCCAAGAGAGCTTGCTCAGCTTCTTCTTCAGGATCAAAAAGAATGGGATGATCAGAAAATTTGGGATGCGATGAACAGTCATGAGGAACAGACCGTCAATCTGAAGGAAAAAATACCGGTTTATCTGATCTATTTGACGTTTTGGGCTGATGCCACAGGAAAGCCAAATTATCGGCCAGATATCTATGGAAGAGATGCAGAGGTATTAACCTTGCTTAGAAATTGAAGTAGAAATAAGCTTTGAATTGCTGAGGTAGTCTTGATCTTCTCCATAAATAAAGAGCAGTGAACCTTCCTTGATTAGCTCTATGACCTCTTTGGATAGCTCGCTAGGTAATGCTGGGCAACCCAAACTTCTTCCGAGCCGGCCTGCTGCTGAAATAAACTCTTCCCTGGCATAGTCGGCACCGTGAATGACAATCGCTCTTGGTCTGGCTAAGTCATTGAAACCTTTCTCCAAGCCATCCAAACGAAGGGATAGTCCATGCTTGCCGTGATAAGTTTCAGCCGTTTTATAGAATCCCAAGCTGCTTTTATATGAAGAAGGTTTATTGGAAAAGTTCTTGGCATAGAGCTCTCCGGAATTTCTACCATGGGAAACTACCGAATTCACGAGTACGAGTTTATTGACTGGGTCGATGACCCAGAGTCTTTTTTCGGTAGAAGGAAGACTAAAATCAATGATGGTGATGAGGTGATTTGAAATGTTGGACTCCAATTGTTCCCAGCCTTTGAATGCATATTCAAATACTTCTTGCTGGGGCAGGTTTGGCGAGTTGGAGGCTATTTCCTCATATAAACTTTCTATTGGGGAGCTGTAGGTTGAAGATAAATCTTCGCTTGGGATTTCTTTTTCTGGGTGAAAATTGAGCAGTAAAGAGAATAAGGCAATGTGGAATAGGTGCATAGGCTTGGGTTTTGCTTCAGGTTATTTTGATAATCATCAAATTCAAGCATAAGTTCCAAATAATCTTTTGATCAAGGTCAAAAAAGATTAATCGTACCATGAACTATTTTCAGAAAAGCAAACGTTTAATTCGTGGTGTTAGTACGTTTCACCAAAAAAATAGAAATAGCATAAGCCAACACTTAAAATTTAAATAGCAGAAATTCAACGACTTAAATAATTTGTTTAAAGAAATAATAGAAATATTAAACAAAATTTAAAAAACTGCTGTTTCCAAATTGCATGAAAGTAACAGTAATCCGCAAAGAACACTTCAACGCCGCTCACCGGCTTCACAATCCAAATTGGTCAGATGAAAAAAATGCTGACATCTTTGGAAAGTGTAATAATCCCAATTTTCACGGACATAACTATGATCTGCACGTAAGTCTACGTGGAGATATCGATCCCGATACAGGTTATGTGTATGACATGAAGGTGTTGAGTGATCTTATCAAAGAACATGTATTAAATAAATTTGATCATAAAAACCTAAACTTGGATACCGATGAATTCAAAAATCTCAACCCAACTGCAGAAAACATTGCAGTGGTTATTTGGAATATTTTGAGGGAGAAAATTGATCGGAAATTCGAATTAAGCATTCGACTCTATGAAACAGAAAGAAACTATGTTGACTTCGATGGGAATTGATATTGCCCGTGCATCTTATGAAGAACTTGGTGAGGAGCATTTGGCTTCCTCAGTCGAGACTCCACTTCGTGAAGATGCCTTTGAAATGGACGACGACCTCAAGGTCGAATTGATCGAGAAGCATTTCAAAGAAATCATGAATATTCTTGGACTTGATCTTACTGACGACAGTCTCAAAGGAACACCCCATCGAGTGGCTAAAATGTACGTTAAGGAAGTTTTTGCAGGACTTAATCCTAAGAATAAGCCGGTCGCAAAGCTTTTTGAAAATAAATTTCAATACAACCAAATGCTTGTGGAGAAAGACATTACTTTCTTCTCACACTGCGAACACCACTTCGTGCCGATTTATGGTCGAGCTCATGTAGCTTACATTTCAAATGGAAATGTGATCGGGCTTTCTAAGATCAATCGGATTGTACAGTACTACTCCAAAAGACCTCAGGTTCAGGAAAGGTTGACCATGCAGATAGGAAACGATCTCAAAGAGGCATTGGGAACTGATGATGTGGCCGTTATCATGGACGCATATCACATGTGTGTAAGTTCAAGAGGTATCAATGACACCAACAGCTCTACAGTCACTTCATTCTACAGTGGCAAATTTGACACAGACGAACAAACAAGAAACGAGTTTCTGAAATATATCAGTCTCGAAAAGTAATAAATAGCTAAACCAACTAAGAAACCGGGCTATTGTCCGGTTTTTTTTTGTGACTGAATCAAAACAAATCTCAGAGAAAAAGATTTTTATAATATAAATAAATGAACAGTATGAACGGAAAAAATATAGTCCTAATCGGAGGAAACTCAGGAATCGGAAAAGAACTCGCAGAAGCCTTGAAGGCGAAGGGAGCAAATTTATTTTTATATTCAAAAAGTGGTGACGGCACTACAGCCTTGGATACGACTGAAGACTTTTCAGATATTCCCGATCTACCTGAAGTAATTGATGGACTTGTATATGCTCCGGGTACTATCAATTTGAAGCCTTTTCACAGGATTTCCACATCAGAATTCCAAAAGGAACTTGATATCAACTTCCTGGGTGCTGTACGAGTGCTTCAAGCCTGTATGAAAAGCCTAAAGAAGTCTGAAAGTGCCTCAGTCGTATTATTCAGTACAGTAGCTGTACAGACAGGAATGGGCTTCCACGCAAGTATAGCGGCCGCAAAAGGTGCTATCGAAGGGCTTACCCGTTCACTTGCCGCAGAGTGGGCACCCAATAAAATTAGAGTAAATGCTATTGCACCCTCTTTGACTGATACGCCCCTAGCTTCTGCTTTGCTATCAAGTGATGATAAGCGGGAGGCGAGCAATAAGCGTCATCCTATTGGCAGATTCGGAACACCTGCAGACATAGCCAAGGCGGCAGAATACCTGCTATCAGATGATGCGTCTTGGATGACGGGTCAGATTCTTCATGTAGATGGAGGAATGTCTAATTTAAAGTGATTTTAAACATTTTTATCCCTGAATTTGTCATTAATGCGGGTACGGTCCCGAGATGAACGATTTGTGAATATGAAGACACCACCTGAATCATTCCTACTTTTTAAGGAAGAGTTGAGGAAAGCCCAATTAGAAAAAGAAAGGCTACAAAGAGAATACGAGTCCAAGCTTTCAGAAGTCAATCAGGAGCTTTCAAGATTGAAAGAGCAAATCCGCTCTCAACAAGAGATGATGCGGACTACCCTAGAGTATGCCTCAAACCTTGAGGTACGCTTGGAGCAATTTAAAGACGAAGTTAACCGCACTGAAGAAGCGCGAAAAAAATCTGTTTACTAATCCCGATCTATTGCCATGAACGACACCTTGCATACCTCCGAGACGCAGGATTTTGAACTGGCCTTTGAACAAAAATATGTTCGCGTGCTGATCAGTCCAGAATTAAAAATTGTTATTTGCGAACTTCTTGCCGACTACATTCCCATTGAAGACTTCAAGGACGCTTTCCATCAGATTGGTGAAATAGTCAAAGCAGGAAATTATGAGAAATTCATTTTTGATAAGCGATCGCTAAGAGCTTTTCATCAACCTACCATGGAATGGTATTTCATCTATTGGAAAAAAGAAATGCTTGAATATGGGGTGAAAACTCACCGGAAAATCCTTCCTGATGAAAAGTGGTTTGAGAAAATGGTTCAAATCGCCAAAGCTCAAATCCTTCAAAATTATCCAGACAATATTATTGATCAATTGGATATCAAATATTGTGATACCATTGAGGAAGCTATTGCCAAATGATCAAGCACTTTACTAAAGATGAAATATTAGAATCAGATTCTTTCTTTCGGAGGAATCTTATTAATTGTCTTTCTGGATATAAAAGTCTGAATCTCATCGGTACTAAAAGCTCTGAGGGGATATCTAACTTGACTCCTTTTTCCCAAGTTTTTCACATAGGGGCTACCCCGCCTCTTGTGGGAATCCTCTTTCGACCTCATACAGTGAAAAGAGATACCTTGGAAAATATTTTGGAGACAGGCTATTTTACAATGAACCAAGTTACTCCCTCCTTTTACAAAGAAGCCCACTGGACTTCGGCTAGATGGGAGGGAAGTGAGTTTCTTCACACAGGTTTGGAAGAACTCTATCTTGATGATTTTTCAGTGCCTTATGTCAAGGGAAGTCCTCTCCAGCTAGGCTGTCAACTGGTCGAAACTCAAACGCTAAAAGTAAATCAAACTGTCTTTGTGATCGGTAGTATTGAGCATATTTATGTAGAGGAAAAAGGTCTGCGAACCGATGGATCCTTGGATTTAAATGTATTGGAAAGCGTTACAGTTTCCGGTTTGGATGAGTATCATGTGGGTATGAAGCTTGCACGACTTAGCTATGCAAAACCGGATCGGGAAGTGGAAGAGATTTAAATTGTTTTCATAAATCAAGTTATGTGAATCTCCTCGAACTCACCGACTCTGGACTTTACTGCCCTCCAGCAGGCATTTTTATCGATCCTTGGCGTCCTGTTGACATGGCGGTGATTACCCATGCTCATTCCGATCATTCTCGCTGGGGAATGAAACATTACTTGGCCCATCATGATTCTGCCGAGGTGATGAAGCTCCGTTTGGGGCAGGAAATCAGTCTCGAAACCGTGGATTATGGCCAAGAGATTTTGATGAATGGAGTGAAGATTTCCCTCCATCCAGCAGGACATATTCCTGGCTCCTCACAGATTAGATTGGAGTACAAGGGTCGAATAGCTGTTGTAAGTGGAGACTACAAGGTGGAGGATGATGGACTATCCGCCCCCTTTGAACCGGTAAAATGTCATGAATTCGTCTCTGAATGCACTTTTGGTTTGCCTATTTACAAATGGGAATCACAGCAGGAGATTTTCAATCAAATCAATTCGTGGTGGAAGACCAATGCCTCAGAGGGTCGCAAATCCGTTCTATTCGCTTACTCACTGGGCAAAGCTCAGCGAATTTTAAAACATCTGGATAGGTCGATCGGGAAAGTCTTTACCCATGGAGCCGTTTGGAACACAAATCAAGCCTTGCTCAACAGCGGAATAGATATCCCTGATGTACCCAAGGTTACCCAAGAAATTCCCAAGTCTGAATTCAAAGGAAGTCTGATAATTGCTCCGCCTTCTGCGATGGGAACTCCCTGGATGCGGAAATTTTCGCCCTACCGAACGGGGATCTGTTCAGGTTGGATGGCTATTCGGGGGACGAGAAGAAGAAGAGCCGCCGATAGGGGATTTGTTTTGTCTGACCATGCCGATTGGGAGGGGCTGATCAGTGCCTTAGAAGGTACTGAAGCAGAAAAAGTCTACCTGACACATGGTAGCACCGCATCTTTTGGAAAGTTCCTTCAGGAGGAGAAGGGAATAGATGCCGTAGAGCTACAGACTCTTTTTGGAGAGGAGGAGGTGGAGTAGGGGAATTAAGTCAGTATTGAAAAATTGGAAGATTGTAAAATTGAAAAATTGACTTCCTACCAATATCTTGAGCGTAGAATCATATAGCCTCCTTATGTCCAAGTTTTTGATCCTCATCTTCTTAAGTATTCTTTTCATTTCCTGTCAAAATCATCCTTCAAATAATTTTGATAATTACATAAATACTGTCGCAGGACCGATGTCTATTGACTCCATGGGTTTGACGCTGATTCATGAGCACATGTTGGTGGACTTTATCGGAGCCGACTCCATCAATTCCGGTCGTTGGAATCGTGATTCAGTTGAACAGAAAGTGCTTCCATTTCTTTTGGAAATAAAGCAATATGGCGTCCAAAGCATTCTCGATTGTACTCCTAGCTATTTGGCCAAGGATCCTTTGTTGCTTAAATCCCTTAGCGAAAAGTCAGGAATCCAAATCTTGACTAATACCGGTTTTTATGGTGCAGTGGGAGGGAAGTATTTACCAGATTTTGTTCAAACCGAATCTACGGAACAATTGGCAGATCGGTGGATAGCTGAATTTGAAAATGGAATTGAAGGGACTGGTATTAAACCAGGATTTATTAAAATTTCGGTGAATGAAGCCGATACCCTTTCGCCCACTGATCAGAAGCTAGTCAAAGCAGCAGCGATTACCTATCAAAAAACAGGATTGACCATCGCTTCTCATACAGGAACTTGGAGAACTGCTGTGCAGGAGGTGAGAATACTTCAAGAAATGGGCTTAAACCCATCCGAATTTGTGTGGGTTCATGCTCAAAATGAACCGGATTTTGAAAATTATAAAGTTGCAGCAGAAATGGGTGTTTGGATTAGCTTGGACGGAATCGGCTGGGCAATTGACCCCTATGTGGATCGCCTGATTTTCGCCAAAGAAAATGGAATTTTGGGCAATGTGCTGATTTCTCATGATGCCGGCTGGTATGATCCGGCCAAAGCAGGAGGCGGAGATTTCCAGCCTTTCAACAATATTTTCGAAAAGCTGATTCCGATCCTAAATGGAAAGGGTTTCACCGAAGAGGATTGGGATTTATTGTTAAAGGAAAATCCTAAATCAGCTTTTTCAATTCGTAAATAGTTGATTATAAGAATTTTTCAATTTTCTAATTTTCTAATTTTCCAATCCACTCCCAAATTTTCTTTGCCAACCTTTATCAATCGGTCTGACCTGCTTACCTTTGCGCATGGCAGAACAAATCCTTATCCTCGATTTCGGTTCTCAGTACACCCAACTCATCGCTCGAAGAGTCAGAGAACTGAACGTTTATTGCGAAATCCATCCTTTCAACAACCTTCCTGAAATCACCTCCGACATCAAAGGCGTGATTCTTTCAGGCTCTCCTTGCAGTGTCCGGGACGAAGGGGCTCCTGATTTGGATTTAGATAATCTTAGAGGAAAGCTTCCGATTCTAGGCGTTTGCTATGGATCACAGCTTCTTGCTCAGAAGTATGGTGGCGAAGTTTTGCCTTCCACAATTCGGGAATATGGCCGAGCAAATCTAGATCACATCGATTTGCACCATGACTTACTAAAAGAAATGACTCATGGTTCCCAGGTGTGGATGTCCCATGGAGATACCATCAAGAAATTACCTGAAGGCTTTGAGGTGATTGCAAGTACTTCCTCGGTGGAAGTAGCCGCTTTCAAAGTCGAGGGAGAAAAAACTTACGGAATCCAATTCCATCCTGAGGTTACCCATTCTACTGAGGGCAAAAATCTTCTCAGAAACTTTGTAGTCACGATTTGTGGCTGTGCTCAGGATTGGACTTCGGATGTCTTCATTGATGCCACCGTAGCGGAGCTGAAAGAAAAAATCGGTTCGGATAAGGTAGTCATGGGACTTTCAGGTGGAGTGGACTCTTCGGTAGCCGCTACTTTGATTCACCGTGCCATTGGAGATCAGTTGACCTGCGTTTTTGTAGACAATGGTTTGCTTCGGAAAGATGAATTTGAAGAGGTGCTACATTCCTATAAGGATATGGGATTGAATGTCATTGGAGTAGATTCCAAGCAGCGATTCTATGATGCTTTGGCTGGAATCTCAGATCCTGAAGCTAAAAGAAAAGCTATAGGTAGGGTATTTATCGAAGTATTTGATGATGAGGCGCATAAAATAGATGGCGTAAAATGGCTGGGTCAAGGCACTATTTATCCCGATGTGATTGAATCAGTTTCTGTAAAAGGTCCTTCAGCCACCATCAAATCCCATCATAATGTGGGGGGCTTGCCTGATTTTATGAAGCTTTCTGTGGTGGAGCCTTTGAATACCTTGTTTAAAGACGAGGTACGCGAAGTAGGGCGAGCATTGGAGATTCCTGAGACCATTATTGGACGTCATCCTTTCCCGGGTCCGGGTTTGGCTATTCGGATTTTGGGAGACATCACACCAGAAAAAGTACAAACACTACAGGAAGTTGATCATATTTTTATCCAAGGATTGAAAAATCATGGACTTTATGACCAAGTCTGGCAGGCAGGAGCCATTTTGCTTCCCATTCAGTCGGTAGGAGTCATGGGTGATGAGCGTACGTATGAGCGGGTTGTAGCTTTGAGAGCGGTAGGATCCGTAGATGGAATGACGGCTGATTGGATTCATTTACCTTATGAGTTTCTTGGTAAAATGTCCAATGAAATCATCAATCGCGTGAAAGGTGTAAACCGAGTGGTTTATGATATTTCCTCCAAACCACCGGCAACTATTGAGTGGGAATAAATTGAAAGTCAATTGATTGAAAAATTTCCTTAAACCTTGATTTTCTTAATTATGCGTTAGGAAGTTGGGGGAGGGAAGCTTGAAGAATGCTTAAATCGAAATACTGATTGGAGTTCAATTATTGATATTTCAACCCTTAGCTTTCTTAAAAATCTTAAAAACCCGGGGTATTCCTTCGGGTTTTTTTTTGGAATGGGTTTTCGGCCTAAACTTTGGGTTTGGAAATAATGATTTAAATTTGTCCATAAGCTTATCTAACTGATCGGAATGCAAAAATCACTTCTTTTTTTAGCCCTTCTTTTTTTAGTGCTTACCGTAAATGCCCAAAACGCACCTGAGGGTTATTTACAAGCCAAAAGACAATTGGCTTCAGGCTCTTACTGGGATGCCATGAATAGCTTTCGAGCTTTTCAGGATGAATCAAAATATGGAAAATTGGCTTTGTATGCTTCCTATCATGCCGGAGAGTCAGCATTAAAGGCCAATCAGGCAGAAACGGCTATAGATTTACTGAAGCCACTAGCAAGTCGAAATTGGGAAAACCAGAATGAGACAAAAATTCTACTAGCAGAATCCTATTTATTGAATAGGAATATTTCCGAAGGATTGGACATACTGAAAAACCTCCCTCAATCATATTCTGAGCAGGGAAATGATCTTGCCTATAAGTATCTGGTTCAGCAGAGCCCTGATTTTTTGGTGAGAAACCTGAAAGAATATCAGGACATTCCAGCTTTCACTGCTGCGCTCAGTACGGTGCTTAACAAGAAGACCGTGCTTTCAGCGGATGAAAAATCGCTTTACTACGAGCTTCGAGGTCAAGGAGAAAATTGGTCAACCGGGAATACTGTGAAAAATGACATTTTGGACCTGGTGGTGATTTTACCTTTTTCATCAGGTACTCAGTCTCCGGATCCGGAGAGTTTTATTTTTGAATTATATGAGGGTATTCTATTGGGTATCGACCAATTGAGGTCAGAGGGAATGCGTGTCAGTATCAGTACATTCAATTCAAAGCGCTCAGTTGATAATCTCCGGTCTATTCTTTCGGATGAAAAGGTGAAATCTGCCGATGTGATTATTGGCCCGATTTACCCGGAAGAAACAGATTTGGTTAGTGCCTTCGCCGAATCCACACAGATTCCTTTTATTCACCCACTTTCCAACTTAGGGGATCGATTTGAGGATAAGAATTATAGCTTCCTTTTCCGGCCTTCTGCCGAGAATATATCCGAGGGAGTTTTTAGAGCGGTCAAAGGTCAGAGTTGGGGTAGTCGGATTGCAATCGGCTATGGAGGAAGCTCTAAAGACCTACAAAGTGCCAACGAATTGAAAGAACGTATTGAATCAGATGGATTTCAATTGGTTGATTTTAAAGAACTGAACCCCAGAAATGCAGCCTATTTTTTAACAGATTTAGGTATCAGACCGACGCTCGATAGTGTAGAGGCGAATGTAGATCAGGTTATTATTCTTTCCGATGATCCGAATATAGCAAGCCCGATTTTATCTTTTTCAGAATCAGTAGCGACAGAAATTCCACTTTTAGTCTTGGATTCATGGCTTAGCTTCAATTTCGCTAATTATGAAATGCTTCCTCATGAGAATTACTATTTCATCGCTAATAATACCCCCAATTACGAATCCGAGACCATGAAACTATTCCGGAACGAATACTATCAAACGCACTCTACGCTTCCTAGCCTAAACGCTATCCTCGGTTTTGAGTTAGTATACTGGGTGGCGATGAATGCCCGTCCTGATCTGGGTTATGATTTCCGTTCTAGTTTGGATCAGCGGGTTTTTGCTCCGGGAAAGTTGACTTGGGGATTCAACTTCCAAAACAGTAATTCTAATCGATACGTGCCTGTATTTTCTCTATCAGCAGGCGAATTGAAACCTTTAAATTATTAATGAATATTTCAGAAAGTAAGCGGCTTTTTGCGAAAGCCCAAGATTTTATTCCCGGTGGAGTAAACTCCCCTGTGCGCGCATTCCGTGCAGTAGGAGGAGATCCGATTTTCATCAAAAAGGCCTCTGGTGCTTTCATTTACGATGAAAATGATAATGCCTACATCGAAATGATCAATAGCTGGGGTCCGATGATTTTGGGACATAACCATCCCCTCATTCGAGAATCGGTGATTCAGGCTATGGAGTCAGGCACATCCTTTGGGGCTCCAACAGCCCGGGAGATTGAAATTGCTGAATTAATCATTTCCATGGTGCCCTCTGTAGAAAAGGTCAGGATGGTAAACTCCGGTACGGAGGCTACGATGTCAGCTATTCGGGTAGCCAGAGGCTATACAGGAAAGGATAAAATCATCAAAATGATCGGTCATTACCATGGTCATGGTGATTCATTTTTAATTGCAGCAGGATCAGGTGCGATGACTATGGGGCAGCCGGATTCGCCCGGTGTGACTGCTGGTACAGCCAAGGATACACTTTTGGCACCTTATAATGACTTGGAAGCAATTGAAGAGTTGGTGCGATTGAATAAAGGTGAAATCGCAGCATTGATACTCGAGCCCGTGCCCGGAAATATGGGGCTAGCTTTTCCAATGCCTGGGTATTTGGAAGGGGTACGTAAGATTTGTAACCGAGAGGGTATTGTCTTAATCTTCGACGAAGTGATGACTGGCTTTAGGTTAGCGCCAGGAGGTGCACAAGAGCTCTATGGAGTCACTCCGGATATGACCACGCTTGGAAAAATAATCGGCGGCGGTATGCCTGTAGGAGCTTATGGAGGCCGAAAGGAGATCATGGACTTTGTGTCACCTTCCGGTCCGGTATATCAAGCAGGAACCCTTTCGGGAAATCCAATAGCTATGGCAGCAGGCTTGGCCATGCTGAAATATCTCCAAAGTCATCCAGAGACATATGGTCAATTGCTGAATATTGGAAGAAAAGTCAGTGAAGGGATCAAGAAGATTAACCTGGAACTTGGCTATGATTATACTGTCAATCACGTAGGAAGTATGTATTCCTTGTTTTTCACGGATCAGCCTGTTACAGATTTTGAATCCGCCAAGCAGGCAGATACAGGTTTGTTTGGAAAATACTTTCAAGCCATGCTACAGCGGGGTGTCTATCTTGCACCCTCTCAGTTTGAAAGTTTATTCTTGTCAACTGCTTTGACTGATGAGCTGATTGATAAGATTCTAGAAGCGCATCGAGAGAGTATGATTGAAATTCACAAAAACCAGTAGATGATATGAGTTTAAAAGTTTATGGAATCAAGAATTGTAACACAATGAAGAAAACCTTCGACTTCTTGGAAAGCAAGGGAGTCGAATATGAGTTCATCGATTACAAAAAGCAAAAGCCATCGAAAGAATTACTCACCAGCTTTATTGAAAAGGCAGGTTTGGATGCTGTGATTAATAGAAAAGGAATGACTTATCGAAAAATGGACGAGGGTCAAAAGCAAAGCTTGGAAAAGACAGAATCTGCCATTCCCATTCTCATGGATAATTCCAGTATGGTCAAAAGGCCCATCATTTTATATCCAGATGATAGTATTTCCTTAGGGTTTGATCCCGATTTGATTTCAGGGAAAATTTAGGAAAGAGGCTTCGGCCTCTTTTTTTATTCCTCTTGTTTTTTGACTGCGTTAGGCTTTAAATCAGTAGAGATTTGACCAGCTACTTTTAAAATTATATTTATGTCCGCTTTCTTACCAGTAACCAAATTTTATTAGGTTCACCTCGACTTCGCTCGGCGAACGTTACTGTGTAAAGTTGGGGAGGGGAGGAAAATGCGG
>LJXT01000010.1 GCA_001314815.1 Algoriphagus marincola HL-49 | reverse complement strand
GCGCTTTTCGGTCAACTATGCACCGAACCTGGAATGGCCAAAACAACCTATGGCACGGGATGCTTTCTAGTCATGAATACCGGCAAAGAAGCTGTTCGATCCAAGAACCAACTTTTGACCACCGTCGCTTGGAAAATCGGAGATGAAATCAATTATGCCCTAGAAGGGTCAGTCTTCATTGGCGGAGCGGCTATTCAATGGCTCCGAGATGGCATTGAGCTTTTTGGTCATGCTAAAGAATCCGAGCAGCTTGCTATGAGTTTGCCAGATAATGAGGGGGTATATTTTGTACCGGCTCTTGCTGGACTAGGCGCTCCACATTGGGATCAGGATGCCCGGGGAGCTTTTTTTGGAATTACCCGAGGAACGACCATCGCACACTTCACCCGGGCGGCATTGGAAGCTATCGCCTATCAAGTGTACGATGTACTCAAGGCAATGGAAAAAGACGCGGGTGAAAAGACCAAAGAACTCCGAGTAGATGGTGGCGCTACGGCCAATAATTTCCTCATGCAATTTCAATCAGACCTCCTCGAGTGCGAAATCAAACGGCCCCAAATTATAGAAACTACTGCCATCGGTGCTGCATTTTTGGCTGGATTAGCAGTGGGTTTTTGGAAAGATCGAAGCGAAATACAGGAGCTTTGGCAAGCTGACAAAAGTTTTGAACCGAAAATGGATTCTGAAAAGCGGGAAAACCTTATTCATTTTTGGCACAAGGCCGTCGGACGATCTAAAAACTGGGTAGAATAAATGAATCCATATATCGCAGAAATAATAGGAACGGCACTGCTTCTCCTGATGGGATCAGGAGTAGTAGCCAACGTAGTTTTACCCGGAACCAAAGGAAATGGAGGAGGTTTGATAGCCATCACAGTTGCCTGGGCTTTGGGAGTATTCATCGGCGTGGTCGTGGCAGGTCCTTACAGTGGAGCTCACTTGAATCCTGCCGTAAGTATCGGTCTGGCTTTGGTAGGTAAATTTGATTGGGTTTTAGTTCCGGGATATGTTTTTTCCCAGATCATAGGAGCCATGATCGGTTCGGGCTTAGCCTGGCTGATGTATCGGGATCATTTTGACTTGGCGGATGACCCTGGCCTGAAAAGAGCCCCCTTCTGTACAGACCCGGCCATCAGAAATTTCTCCACCGCTGTGACTTCGGAGATTATCGGCACCTTCGCTCTTATTTTCGTCATTTTATACTTTGCTGATGCCCAAATAGCAGATGAAAACAACACCCCTATTGGATTGGGGTCTATCGGAGCAATTCCCGTCGCGCTGTTGGTATTGGTGATCGGTTTGGCACTAGGGGGCACCACCGGCTATGCGATCAATCCTGCCCGGGATTTGGGGCCTCGGATTATGCATCAGATATTACCCATCAAAGGAAAAGGGAGTTCGGACTGGGGATATGCTTGGGTTCCGATACTAGGGCCTATTATCGGTGCAGCTTTGGCAGCGGGTTTGTATTTCTTGGTAGGCTTTTGAAGAAAAAACCTTTCCAAAACTCTTACTGTGCACTCTCCATGTAATCCACGGCAAAGTAGCTCAAGGCCCTAACTCCCAGCTCAAACCCACTTTCTTCGATGAAGAAATCCGGTGTATGATGCGAAGGTGTCGTCAATGGATCACCTCCTTTTTTCATTCCGCCCAAGAAAATAAAGAAACCAGGCTTTTCCCTTTGAAAGAAACTAAAATCCTCAGCTCCGGTGACAGGTGGCATGGCGATGACGTTTCCCGTTCCAGCCACCGCATCCATGGTAGGTAGCATTTGAGCGGTTAGCTCAGGTGGATTGACCGTTGATGGATAGAGTTTCCCGATGTTGACATCTGCCTTTGCTCCTGCGCTTTCCGCAATATTGGTGATGATCTCGGTGATGCGCTTATGAACCAAAGTCTGTTGCTCATCGCCAAAAGTTCGGATGGTTCCGATCATCTCCACTTTTTCGGGAATGATATTATGCCGAATACCTCCGTGAATCGCCCCTACTGTAACAACAGCCGGGTTTTCAGTAATATTGACATTTCGAGAAAGGATGGTCTGCAAACCCATGATGGCCTGCGCTGAGGTAACAATCGGATCCACACTGGACCAAGGAGCGGCCCCATGCGCCTGAGTACCTGTAATAGTCACTTCCAGATTATCTACAGCGGCCATAAAAGGCCCGGATCGATAGCCGATTTTACCTGCTTCGATCTGTGCCCAGATATGCAATCCAAATATGGCATCCACATCTTCCATGACTCCTTCTTTCACCATCAATTCCGCACCCGCAATGTCCACGTCATATACACCCTCTTCGGCAGGTTGAAAAATAAACTTCACCGAGCCTTTCAACTGATCCTTCATGCTAGCCATAATCTCAGCTACGCCCATCAAAATCGCAACATGCGAGTCGTGGCCACAAGCATGCATTACACCGGTTTCCTGTCCATTGTAGACTGCCGTATTTACAGATTTAAAGGGCAGATCATTTCGCTCAGTCACCGGAAGCGCATCCATATCTGCTCGAAGCGCAACCATAGGGCCCGGCTTTCCACCTCTCAAGACACCAACCACTCCTGTCACTGCGACCTCTTCAGTCACTTCCATTCCCAAAGACCGAAGATGCTCGGCTACAATTTTAGCAGTTCGGAATTCTTGATTTCCAAGCTCTGGATATTTATGAAAATCGCGACGCCATTCGATGACCTTCGATTCGATTTCTGTTGCTTTTTGATCGATTTGGCTTCGCAGAGGAGACTGCCCGTAGGCTATGCTTCCCACAAAGCATAGGAGAATCAATATTTTCTTCATCTTTCTATTTTTTTTCAATATCAGGATTAATCCAAGAAGCGCCAGCTTGCACGGTGATTTTTATCCAAACTTTGACCAGTAACTTTTGCCCTCAAGATCTCCACCGGCATGGTGTTTTGCTGCATAATCAGATCATGAAAGGCCTTCTCCTCCATTTTACCAGAATCAACCATTTCCTCCCGCAAGGAATAGAACTCCAAAGCACCAATCATATAAGCTATCTGATAAAGCGGACCATAGCTACCCTCAAAAGACCTTCGTACTTCTGCCTCAGCATTGGCATACTCATGCCCAACCCGATCCACCAGAAGATCAATACACTCTTGCGGTGTCATTTTCCCTAAATGATAATTAAGAGAAAAAATGATCCGTGCACAGCGGTGCATTCTCCAAAACAACATACCTACTTTATCCTTAGCATCTCTCGGAAAATCCCTGTCCCAAAGCACAAACTCCCAATACAAAGCCCAGCCTTCGGTCCAAAATGGTGTACGGAGCAAGCGTCTGTGAGTCATGTAGCGCTGATTCATAAATTGCTGCAAGTGATGACCGGGAATCAATTCGTGCTGTACAGTAGCTCGAGAAAAATGAGGGTTATTCCCTCGCATGGACATCATCTTCTCTTCATGGCTCATTTCTGAAGTTGGATAGGCGATCTGAATCACCTCTCCACCCAAAAAGAAAGGACTCACACGCTGTCGCTCTGCCGAAATCATACTGGTTCGCCAAGTTTCCTTCGCCAGTTCGGGCACCGTGATCCAGTCGTTTTCTTCCATGATTGAAGTAGCCTCCTCTGCCAATCTCACAACTTCCTCCGGCCATGCTCCTGCAGGTAAATAAGTTTCTTTGACCATCTCCAAGGCTGCCTTCCAATCATCCCCAAAACCTAGTTCATTGGAGGCTTTGAGCATCTCATTTTCACACCAAGCAAATTGCTTCTCTGCTTCGGCGATCAGCTCTTCCGGAGAATAGGCAATCATTTCGAAAGCCAATTGATTGAGCAAAGCCTCTCTTCCGATAGGTTTGCCGATGATGCCACTTCCGTCATCTTTGACAGAGTTGGTATAATGCTCTCGCAAAGCAGATGCATAAGTTTTCAGGCTCTTGTCTAATTTTCCCCAAGGCTCAGGCATCCACCAGGTGAATTCGGGATCAAAGTCAAAATAAAATTCATAAGCCTCACCTAAGGAGCGAGCCAGACGCTCAACCGCAGAAGCGGCTAGATCTGCTTTTTGCCAAGAATTGTATTTGGGAGTACTGGCCAATAGTTTCAATTGGGCATCTACCTCATTGGCAATCTGATTCCAGTTTGCAGCCAAAGCCTTGGAGTCCGGCTGCTTGGCTCTACGTCGATCAGCTACAAATTGGTGAAGAGGAGCTCCAAAATCAACCACGGATTTGACTTCATCAAAGGCTCTTCGATCAAGCTTCAGTTCTGCCAATTCTTTTTCGAGATAATTGCGAAATAAGACGTAATCGATTTTCCCATCCTCTGAAAAAGAATCATAATCATAGCTTTGCAGAGTTTCCAAATATTCCAGATTGAATGCCTCCATTCGATCAAAATACTCTTCCGATAAGGGATTGGCATAAAACCGCGCCAAAGCTCCTCGATCAGCTTGGTACGTTTGGATCATTTGGACTAGTTCGGTAGCCTGTGCATTAAAGCTAGCGATAAGGAAAAGGATGAAGATTAGTAGATTTTTAAACATGAAGGGCTCTTTTTAGAAAAGGGAATTTACTTAGAATTCTAAATTTTAGATTACCATTGATCAATTTAGCCTCAGTACTTTTTTTAATTATAGCTATGTGGCCTATCTATTTCTTTTAACTACATAGAAACATAGCTCTTCAAATTCATATCTGACGTGAGAAATATTGTTCTAAAGGACTCTGTAGTTAATCACACTTCAATACGGTAAAGAAAACTAACCTTTTCTCCTTTACGAAAACTTATCTATGTGGCTATGTGGTTTATCTATTTTTATTAACCACATAGAAACATAGAACACATAGCGGCAAATAAATAATCATGGAGTATAATCTGATTCGCTTCAGACTATTCGGCTATGTGACCTATTTATTTCCTTAAACCATATAGAACCATAGCGAACATGGCCCTTTAAATTCATATCTGGCCTGAAAAATATTGTTCTAAAGGACTCTGTAGTTAATCACACTTCAATACGGTAAAGAAAACTAACCTTTTCTCCTTTACGAAAACTTACCTATGTGGCTATGTGGTTTATTCTTTTTCAAGCTAATATAAAATCACAACTTGTTGATATTCAATTAACAAAGAAAGGGTTTCTTCAAATAACCACTAAATCAACATCTCATAATACTTATTAACAAAAGTTTTTTGGCCTTGATAAAAGATATTAGATACGTTGAAATTTATCAAAATCCCTTTAGGCACCTCTAGGAGATTTATATAGTTTAAAACTTGTGCTTCATGAATCGGCAATACTTCAGAAACGGCCTTGAGCTCAACTACTAGAATATCCTCCACGAAAAAGTCACATCGAAACTGCATGTCAATCAGTCTATCCCTGTAATAGACAGGAACATCCATTTCCTTCTTGTATTTAAGATTACATGAAGAAAGTTCTATTTCTAGGCATTTTTGATAAACACTTTCCAAAAGCCCAGGACCAAGTCGCTTGTGTACTTCGATCGCGGCTCCAATTACCTTGAAAGACAAATCATCTAACTCCTTTTTTGTGATTCGCATGAAAACTAAAATAAACCAGACAATTTAAACTATAGGTAAAAAATCGGGAAACCGCCTCAATAATCCAATAAATATGGGCTAAAACCGAAATAAATATCTCCCCAAATCCCGAAATGTCCGCTCCGTCCTAACTGAGTCGCCTAAGGTATTTTTCAAGTATTCTTCCCAAGCCTGCGGATCCTGCAAGTCGAATTTTACCTCCACCAACTTTTCCTCGGAAAAGGAATTCATCCCGCGCTTTTCATCCACTAATCCCAAATAGCTATTTTCCGAAACCCGATAAATCTTCGCCCATCCTTGATCTGCAGATAATTTCAAGCCCAGGTTTTCCATCATAAAGTTCTCCATGGGAAGCATGTCCTCATAATACAGCCAAGTAACGGTTGCATAAAAATTCAATTCTTCCCCAAGGCTAGTAGCTTTCGGTTCCAATCGCTGTAATTCCGGCATCAATACTTCATTCTCAGGATGCTGCCGAAACATTTCAAACTCCAATAAATAGCCTTCCGGGTCTATAGCGACAAATCCATCATGCGCATCTTCCGGATTTTGCTTGAGTGTATATTTGATAGGTATTTTTTCTTCCTGAACATGTGCATACCAGGCTTCCAAATTATCAGTCAAAAGTGCCAAAGCCACGGATTTATTTTCCTGACCAGAGTAAGTCGAACCAGACACGCTTTTCAACACCAGCCTTGAATCTCCTGCTATCTGAAAAGTGGCCGAGTCTTCATTCTCAGCAAGCAAATTCAATCCCAATTTATTTTGATAAAATGACTTTGCCCGGTCTAAATCCCGATAGTAAAAACTTAATTCCTGCCCTTGAATACCGAAATCCTCCAAATCCCGAAAGGTGGAATTTGCTTCCAAAAGTTCATTGATCTTCCAGACAGGGTATCCGAGCAATCTTCCGAAACGTCTGCTCAAATCCTCCTTGTCTTCCACTGAATTTGATTCCAAATCACTTTTCAGATTTTGGTAGGATTGCAAGAAAATTGGGTTCTGATAAATGATCAGTACCTCTTTCCCTTCGCTTGCTGCTGTGGGGAAAAGATCCGTTTGAATAAGCGCTGATTCCCGATAATACTGAACTTGGTATTTTTCAGCTAAGCGCTCCATTTCGGGCATAAAAAGATCCATTTCCGCCGAATTCATAGGCGGACCTAATGCAATGGGTTTTACACCCGCAGCAACCATTTCTGCAAATGATTCGACCTGACCGGATTCCTTTTGAAATGACCTGCTTTGACAGGAAAAAAGGATTAGATCTAGAATCAGAAAGTAGAAAAGTGGCCTGAGTTTATAATTAATCATGATTTTTTCTTTTCAGACCTTCTAGTTAAAAAATAATCTGAAAACCAATGCATCCATCCCTATGAAATCCGCATCTAAAACTCAAAGTCTGCAAAATTGTATTTTTAAAACTACTTAAAATTCAATTCTTTATATTGATAAAGCATTTAAATAAATATTCCTTCCATTAAAACTTTTAACTCAACAGAATAATCCATGGAACTATCGATCAAGAACCTCTCTAAAACCTACCCCAATGGGGTTCAGGCTCTGAACAATGTATCCCTCACCATACCACAAGGAATGTTTGGTCTCCTTGGTCCAAACGGTGCAGGAAAATCCACTTTGATGCGTACCCTTGCAACCCTACAGGAAGCCGATTCAGGAACAGTCACACTTGATGGAATTGACGTCCTGAAGGACAAACAATCCGTAAGAGAGCGTCTTGGCTACCTACCACAAGATTTTGGTTTATACCCAAGAATCAATGCAGAGACGATGCTTGACCACATCGCTCAAATGAAGGGTGTAGGAAATAAGGCAGAGCGAAAGGAACTCGTTGCTTCACTACTAAACCGAGTCAACTTGTACAAGCATCGAAAGAAAGGTCTCGGCACCTATTCCGGTGGAATGAGGCAACGATTTGGGATTGCCCAAGCACTAGTAGGAAATCCAAGTCTCATTATTGTCGATGAACCAACAGCAGGTCTTGATCCTTCCGAGCGAAACCGATTCTACAATTTACTTTCAGAATTAGGTGAAAATACAATTGTAATTCTTTCAACTCACATCGTAGAAGATGTCAATACACTTTGCTCCAATATGGCCATCATCTGTACTGGAGAGGTACTCATGCAAGGCACGCCTAAAGAAGGACTTGTTCAGGTGAATGGAAAAATCTACCAAAAATCGATCGATAAGTCGGAATTGGAATACTACCGTGAAGAATATCAAGTAATCTCCACAAAGCTAATTGCAGGGAAATTGAGCTTACGAGTGGAAAGTGACACAGACCCGGGCAATGGCTTTGAAAGTACTCCCGCCGACCTTGAGGACGTTTATTTTAGCTTCATTTCCAAGAAAGTAGATCCGATCACTATTTAATCTATCGCCATGTTTAAGGATATCTTTCTTTTCGAACTCAAATATCGTTTTGGAAGACCGGCAACTTGGATTTACTTCTTCCTCTTGCTGGTCGTCGCTGCTTTGCTTATTGGTTCGGGTAATACTCCTGCTTCCGAAAAAGTCTTTCACAATGCACCAATTGTCATCGCCAACCTGCTTCTTCTAATTTCAATTTTCGGAATCCTGATTGCTTCTGCCGTTATGGGTGTTCCGCTATACCGAGATTTAGAACACAAAACCGGAACCTTTCTGTTTAGCTATCCGATCACCAAGTCCGGATATTTTATGGGTAGATTTTGGGGTTCCTTTTTGACCCTAATGTTCATTTCTTCCGGCGCACTCATCGGGGTTTATTTGGGCAGTATTTTAGGACCTCTTTTTGGAACAGAAGCTGAACGATACGGTCCAAACTCCCTGATCAATTACCTCCATCCTTGGCTCACACTTCTTTTGCCAAACCTCTGGCTTGCGGGATCTTTATTTTTCGCACTCATCGTATTTACCCGAAATATCCGCTCGATCTATTCAGGAGGTATCGTAGTTTTCATCATTTACCTACTGGCAAACTTTCTATCTCAGGATATCGAAAACAAGGATCTTGTACAGCTCATCGATCCCTTTGGAGTGAATACCTTTGATCTTCAAACTCGCTACCTAACCCCTTACGAGCAAAACAGCTTTTTCCTTCCCTTGGAGGGTAATCTTTTACTCAATCGACTTCTTTGGGTAAGCATTGGGTTAGTCTTGTTTATTGCAGCTTATGCCCGGTTTAGCTTTAATTACTTCTTTCAAACTTCCCAAAAGAAAACCAAGGAAAAGCAAGAAAAGGAATCTAATTACTTCCTTAAAAAACTTGATGTCATCACTGACTTTTCGAAAAAATATCAGTGGAACAGCCTAAAAACCTTGACAAAAATTGAAGTCCAAAACATCACTAAAGATGTCTACTTCCGATCTATTTTGTTGGGCGGATTGATTTTTCTGGTTCTGGATTTTTGGATTGGAATCACTCTGTATAGTGTACCAAATTACCCCTCCACTTCCTTTCTGATGGAGTTTAAAACCTTTGATTATAATCTCTTTGTATTCATCATCATTGTGTTTTTTACAGGGGAAGCCCTGCATCGAGACCAATCTACAGGTTACTCCATCATCAATGATACCTTTCCGGTGCGAGACAGTGTGATAATCTCCTCCAAATTCCTCGGAATGGCGTTTATTTGTCTTATTCTGACTACTGTACCAATCTTTGTTGGGATTCTAATTCAGACACTCAAAGGCTATTTCAATTATGATCTAAAGGTATATCTGATCGACAGCTACCTGATCTCACTACCCGACTACCTGCAAATGGTACTACTGGTTTTTGCAGTTCATGTAGTAGTGAACAATAAATTTGCTGGACATGCAGCCGCTATCGGCATTTGGCTGGTGATGCTCATCTTGAGGAATTTTGCAGATTATAACTTCAATCTCTTTTTCTACAGCTACAAACCGGGCTACACTTGGAGTGACATGAATGGACTGGGCCATTTCGGCACATCCTTGTTTTGGTTTAACCTGTATTGGACAGCGTGGGGAATCTTCCTAGTGTTATTCTTCAGCATTTTCTTCAGTAGAGGCACAGAAAACACTTGGAAAAGCCGTTGGCAAATCGCCAAATCAAGACTTTCCAAACCAGCCCCTAGGTTATCCTTTGTATTCTTACTCATTGCCTTAGCTTCTGGCGGATATATTTTCAACAATGTCGTCTACAAAAACAATTATAGAACCTCAGATGAAAACACAATCCGATCTGTAGCCTATGAAAAGCAATTGAAAAAGTACGAGGGAATACCTCAACCTAAATTCACGAAAATCAATATTCAGGCTGATCTATTTCCGATGGAACGCAAAGCAGATTTCCTGGCCGAAGTAGAGCTGGTCAATAAAACAGACAGCCCGATTGATTCAATCCACTTCAATTCCACCTCCTTAAGTGATTTCAAGGTTATTCTAGGTGGTGACACGCTTGATCATCGTTTTCCTTTAGAGTACGAACCAAGCAAGTTTCAATTTTTTGGAAAAAAGGAGGAGCGGGAATGGTATAAAATTACTGCACTACCCGAGCCAATGATGCCTGGAGACACCTTACAATTCACCATTGTCAGTGAGGCTGGATATAGTGGCTTCCCGAATTCTGGATATCAACGTGAAATCATCTACAATGGCACATTCTTCTCCGGTGGAGTGCCTGAGATCGGATACAATGCACAGGCAGAGATCTCCTCAGATGAGGATAGAAGAAAATACGATCTGCCAGAAAAACCAGAAGATTTACCTCCGCATGATGACCCTGTTGGTAGGTCTACTCTGCTATTTGCCGACGATGCCGACTTTATCCAATTTGAAGCTGTGGTCAGTACAGTCCCTTCTCAAATCGCAGTAGCACCGGGTTACTTACAGCGAGAATGGGAAGAAAATGGACGACGTTACTTTCATTATATTCAAGACACTCCTATTCAGGCCTTTTTCACATTTGTATCAGCCGAATACGAGGTACTTCGAGATGAGGCAGAATTACCCGATGGACAAAAAGTCGATATAGAGATCTTCTATGACAAGCAACACGCATATAACCTAGATCGCTTTCTGCAATCCTATAAAGATGGATTGACTTACTTCTCAGAAACCTATGGCAACTTCCAATTCCGTCAAATGAGGCTTTTAGAGTTTCCGCGCTATGCAGGATTTGCTCAGTCCTTTCCAAATACGGTTCCATTTTCGGAGGATTTTGGATGGGTAGCTTACTTCTCAGATCCTAATGATTTTGATTACGTCTACTACGTTACTGCGCACGAATTGGCGCATCAGTGGTGGGGACATCAGATTACTCCAAACTATACTCGGGGATCCAATTTGATATCCGAAGCTTTGGCAGAATTTTCAGCTTTGATCTTGACAGAAAGAAGATATGGAAAGGATAATATGAAGCGGTTCCTAAAAAGTGAATTGGATAATTACCTCCGAGGAAGATCCAATGAAAGCAAAAAGGAAAATGTCTTCATCAATTGCAATCGAGCCTACCAGTGGTATTACAAGGGATCATTGATTCTTTACGGATTGAGAGATTTGATAGGTCCTGAAGCTATGGACTCGGCTTTATATAAATTCAATCAAGATTTTGGATTGAGACAAGAACCTCCTTTCCCCGGAAGCTCAGATTTATATAATTATTTGGCGGAAGCCACTCCAGATAGCCTAATGTATTACCTGGACGATACTTGGAATAAAATCACGCTTTATGATAATCGAGCCGAGGAAGTGACCGCTACTAAGGTGGCTGAGGGTGAATATGACATCACTTTAAACATCCGCTCTCAGAAGCTTTATGCTGATGAGACAGGAAGAGAATCAGATGCTGAATACGAGGCAGATTATATCGATATCGGAATCTTTGCCGAAGATGATACCGATGAAAATGGAAGAACCCGAGTCAACCCGCTATACATTCAAAAACATAAGATCAAACCTGGGCAAAGCACCATCACTGTACGGGTGAAAGGAGAACCAGCCAAAGCTGGAATTGATCCTTACAATAAATTGATCGATCGAATTCCTGATGATAATACTGTCACGGTAGAAATTGAATAGAAAAATCCTAAAACCTTGAACACTTGCCCCCGAAAAGTTTGAGACTTCTCGGGGGTATTTTTTTCGGAAAAGCTTGAGTTCGTTTTCTAGGAAACAAACCCCACTCATGGATAGAGCCAACCAAATGAACAGGAACTATCATTTTCAAAGGTGAAAATTATGTATCATTAAGAAGCAAAAACCCTCACTATGAAACGAATCATCATCCTTTGGATCTTAACTTTTCTATGTTTTTCCCGCAGCATTGCACAGGAAAGCCCCACCATTCGAATCAACCTGGGAGGCTATCCCTCAGACATGCCCAAACAAGCTTTGCTGCTAAGCAATCAAGCTATAAAGAAACCTGTTTTACTTTTAAAAACTTCTTCCGGAGAATTAGTCAAAGTTTTTGAAGGAACTCAAAGTCAATCTTCCTGGCATCCATTTTCCCATTATTACGCCTTTGACTTTTCTGAAGTCTCCCAGAAAGGCAGCTACTACTTTGAAACAAAAAATGGTAAAATTAAAAGTCAAGCATTTCAAATAGGAGCCTACCCTGACTGGCAGGAGGATGTGGTCAGCTTTATCCGTACCCAACGATGCGGATTTAATCCATTTACAGGAGAATTTTGCCATCAACTAGACGGATTGAGCTTTTTTGGACTACGTGAGGACTCCACTCGAATCGATGCTACCGGAGGCTGGCATGATGCCGGAGATCAATTGAAATACCTGATCACAAGTAGTAATACCACGGCTAGGCTACTGATGGCCTATCAAATGGATCCTGATGGGTATATAGATCAAGTCAATGCAAGGGGATTAACGGGGCCAAACCAACTTCCTGACATTCTTGATGAGGCAAAATGGGGTCTGGAGTGGATCTTAAAGCTGCATCCTAGTCCCAATGAGCTCTACCATCAAGTAGCCGATGACCGGGATCATCGGGGATTCAAACTTCCCCATGAAGAAAATGCTGATTATGGATGGGGACCAAACAGCTTCCGTCCCGCCTATTTCGCTACGGGCGAACCGCAAGGTCTTTCCAAGTACCAAAGCCAAGCTACAGGAATCGCCAACCTCGCCGGTAGATCGGCTGCTACGTTGGCTTTGGGATATGAAGTTTTTAGCCAAATCGAAGGCTATGAAGTCTTTGCCCAATCCTGTCTCGAATCCGCTCATTCGCTGTATGAAATGGGAAAAAAGCAAGAAGGATATCAGCAAGGCAATAGTTTTAGTGCACCCTATCGCTATGAGGAAAATACCTGGGCCGATGATATGGAATGGGCTGCTGCCAAATTGTATAAAGTGACCCAACAACCTAAATTCTTGGAGGATGCGCGAAGGTATGGAGACCTCATTGCTGCTTGGTCTTGGATGGAGAGGGACACTGCCAGTCACTACGAAATGTACCCCTATGTGAATATGGGGCACTATGCGCTATGGCAGGTGGGGAATGAAGAAGACAAGGATAAAATGGTGAATTATTACGAGCAAAATTTGCAGAAAATTCAAAGTCGAGCAGACCAAAATCCTTACGGTGTGGGTCATTTATTCATCTGGTGCTCCAATAATTTGGCAGCAGCCGTGGCGACACAAGCGATGCTCTATGAAGAAATGACCGGATCAAAAAAATATCGTCCTCTTCTACAAAACCATATCAATTGGCTATTGGGTTTAAACCCCTGGTCGAGTAGTATGATCACCGAAATTCCTGAAAATGCTGACACCCCGGTGGATGTACACATGCCCTTTTGGAAAATTTTGAATAAATCAGTCAAGGGAAGTTTGGTCGATGGACCTCTATGGTCTACTATCCATCAGCAGATGCTAGGAATCAGCCCTTCGAGTCCGGATGAGTATGCGCATTTGCAACCTCAGCACATCAAATATTTAGATGATTGGGCTGATTACAGCACCAATGAACCGACTTTGGATGGTTCGGCAGAGCTTCTCTTGATTCTCAAATTTCTCAGCAATGAGTAAGATCGTGCTTCTTTTTCTGGTTTTGGCATTTCACCAACTCAGCTTTGCTCAAAGCATTTATCATCAAGAAGGGGCATTGATCCGGTCCGATACCTTGAAGAAGGAGATTTACCTGTGCTTCACGGGTCATGATTACTTTGAAGGATTTGAGCAAGTCCTTGAGGTACTTTCTAAGCATAACATCCAAGGGTCTTTTTTTCTCACGGGGGATTTTATCAGAAATCACCAAAGTCTAACCCAAAAAATAGATCAACAAGGTCATTTCGTCGGGGCACATTCAGACAAACATTTACTCTACTGCGACTGGAATCGTCGAGACAGTCTTCTTCATTCTGAAGCAGAAATAAAGCAGGATATTCTGGATAATTTAAATGAATTAAATGCACTGAAAATATACCCCGATTACTTTATGCCACCTTACGAATGGTATAACAAACAGGTGGTAAAAATAGCCAGAGAATTGGGTCAAATCACAGTAAACTTCAGCCCCGGCACCCGCTCGAATGCTGATTATACTACTCCTGATATGCCCAATTATCTAGACAGCGAAAAGATATTGAAAAGCATTTATGACCGAGAAGATCAATCCGGACTTCAGGGCTTTCACCTACTAATTCACCCGGGTACAAGCCCTCTGAGAAAAGACAAACTCTACCATCATTTGGACGACCTGATTCAGGAACTGAAAAATCGAGGCTATTCATTTCGAAGGTTTTAGCCTTTTAAATCGAGAATTGAAAAAAAAGACCCAGCAATAATTCAACCCACTGAACCGTTGATAGATTAAGATTTGGCTGAGTTTTTTTCATTCCTTATCTTCCGACCTCACCCTAAATAAGTGCAAATTTATTCGCATGAAGAAAACCACCCTGTTCTTCGTATTTTCATTTCTAACGCTCTTTTCACTCGGCACTCTTGCCATGGTCAGTTACCGACCGACTCTCAAAAAACAACTCTCCGAAACCTATGTCAATTTTCTTACCTTTTCTGGAGGCAATACGGATTTAGAGGAAGTTGTGATTATTGAACCGATACCCATTCCGGAAGAAATTTTTATTGTCCCGGATTTAAAGGACTACAAAGCGAGACTGCGTAAGGACCATTATTCCAATCACCTTTCTGCTGCGGAGGAAAACGGATCAGGTCTTATCATGGATAAAGAGGGGCTTTTTCAGTTGGTGGAAGAAGGAGCTTTAGTAGAAGTCAATTCTGGAAAAGGCTATGAAGTGGAAAAGCTCACTCATAGTCATCCTTACCTCACTCCTGAGACAAAAAAAGTATTAGATCAAATCGGTGAAACCTATCAAGCCCTTGCCGGTGGCGATAGTTTTATTACCGTCACTTCAGGTACACGAACTATCGAGCAGCAAAAGAAACTGGGCCGTAGAAACCGGAACGCTACCAAAGGAAATAGCTCCCACTCCTATGGACTCTCCTTCGATATTTCTTATATCCGATTCAATGGAGAAAAGTCTTGGGACTGGAAAAAGTTAAAACAATTGGAGAAGGTGCTGAGCCATTTTCAAAAGGAAAACAAGATCTACGTGATTAAAGAAAGGAAACAGAACTGCTTTCATATCACAGTTCGTTGAAAAGGTTCTGAATTAAAACCAAACATACAGATTGACCTGATTCAATTTCCCTTTCATTGGTTTTTCACGATCCCAAAATGAATTCGAGGGGAATGCCCGTTTAAATTCAAAGGACCAAATCCCTTTGCCAACTCTTTTTTGACTATTTTCACTTTTTCGATCCTGCCCAGCAAACCCCTCCACTATGAAAAACATAATCCTTTATCTACTGACTGCACTAATTCTATTGGTGTCAATTTTATTGTTCAATACCTTTCGGATGACTTCCAAACAAGTAGATGTAGACCCACTGTCTAAAGTAGCTATTTCGGATAAGGTTTATGAAAACCTCTCCAAAGCTATTCAATTCAAGACCATCTCATTTAACGAAAATACACCGCCCGACTCAGCGGAGTTTCATGGGTTTCATGCCTTTTTGGAAGAGACCTTCCCTTTGACTCATGCCAATTTAAGTTTGGAGAAAATCAGTGATTACACCCTGCTTTACAAGTGGGAAGGAAGTGAACCGGAGAAGAAGCCATTGATTCTTATGTCTCATCAGGATGTAGTCCCTGTGGATGAGCCCACTTTGACGGACTGGGAAGCACCACCTTTTTCCGGCCAAATTACCGAATCCCATATAATTGGTCGAGGAACTATGGATGATAAGGGAACCCTAATTGGAGTATTGGAAGCGGTGGAAATGCTACTCGGGGAATCTTTTCAACCTACCAGAACCCTTTATATTGCATCCGGACATGATGAGGAAATAGGAGGAGCAAACGGAGCCGCGAAGGTGGCTGAATACCTAAAATCGAAAGGAGTCCAAGCAGCTATGACCATCGATGAGGGTGGATTTATTACCGAAGGCCTGATTCCAGGCATTGAGAAACCCGTAGCTGTCATCAACCTCTCAGAAAAAGGATATGCTACCTTCAAATTAACGGTTGAAACCAAGGGTGGACATAGCTCAGCACCTCCACGAGAAAATACCATCGGGATATTAGCCCAGGCCATCGTTGATTTGGAAAACAATCAATTGCCTTATAAAATGGTCACTCCGCTTGATTATCAGGTTGAGTATTTGGGGCCTGAACTGCCATTTTTCTTGCGTATGGCCTTTGCCAATTCCTGGCTACTGAAGGGGCCTATTCTCGAAGGACTCAATGCTCATACCACCACAGCTCCGACCATCATTTCCGGTGGAGTCAAAGACAATGTCATCCCTACCGTAGCTGAGGCACGGGTCAACTTCCGAATCCTGCCTAGTGAAAATATCGAATCCGTCAAAGCCCACATCGAAAACACCGTATCAGATCTGGTCAAAGTGGAGCTTGAAGGTTTTGCTACCAATCCCTCGCCAGTATCGGGTATTGACTCAGAGGAATACAAAACGCTGGAAAGAACCATCCGAGGAATGTTTCCAGAGACAATTGTCATTCCCAGCATGATTGGAGGAGGTACGGATGCCCGCTATTTCTATGAGATTTCGGATGAGGTCTATCGCTTTTATCCACTTCGAATGGACTCCACAAGCCTTACCAGGTTCCACGGAATCGACGAAAAAATCGGGAAGGATAACTACAAGGAGATCATTGAGTTTAGTTACCAATTGATTAAGGCAATGCAATAAGCCTGATTAATTTTGATTACTTTCAAGGTATGGAGGAAAGGAAGAAACCGATTTTTGATAAGCGCATCTTTTGGGATGTCAACTTCGAAAACCTGGATTATGACAAAAAGTACAAGTTTGTCATCGAACGGGTTTTTGAGCGAGGTGATGTCCCTGATATCCGCAATTGCCGAAGGTACTACGGAGATGATCTTATTCGAGAAGTGCTATTGAATGCTAAGTTTTTATCGAAAACGACACTTTATTTAGCTGCTGCGGTGGTTGACAGACCTATAGAAGATTTCAGATGTTACAAACTCAGACAGTCGAACCCAGAACTTTATCCTTATTAAAAGAACTCTCTTCTCTTTCATTCTTAGGGGATTTTGGATTAGTTGGAGGTACTGCTTTGTCGTTAAAATTTGGGCACAGAATTTCAATAGATCTTGATTTATTTTCGCAAAAAAAATTTGAGAACGAGTCACTAATTGAATATTTGAAAAATCATTTTGGACCAAGGCTAGAAATTAGAACCAGCCCGCCTCTAATAGGAATTTTTTGCTTTATAGACCAAATCAAAGTGGACCTTGTAAAACATCCTCACCCTCTAATTGGTCCAATAGAAACGATTGAAGGCATTCGGTTTTTCTCCGATCAAGACATCATGGCAATGAAAATCCAAGCCATTCTTGGCCGAGGGAAAAAGAAAGACTTTTGGGATATCGCGGAACTTCTTAAGCATTATGAAGTAGCTGATTTTATCAAAAACCACCAAGAAAAATATCGCACCCAAAACCTTTTGATCTCAGTACCACAAGCCATGCTTTATTTCGAAGATGCGGCTGAAGATGAGGATCCGGTCAGTTTACAAGGCCAATCCTGGAATTCAATCCAAAAATTTATTCAAAAGAAAGTCACCCAATTTCTACAATGATTTTCGGAAAGCTTTGGGCGGTATCCCTGTCAGATTTTTAAAACTCCTATTGAAATAAGACAGATTCTCAAAGCCCACCTGATAGGCAATCTCAGAAATTCCCAAATCTGTCTCCTGAAGGAGCTTCTGTGCTTCATTGATTCGGAGTTGCAGCAAATACTGAGTAAAGGTCTTTCGAGTTCGTAGCTTAAAATAGCGACAGAATGCCTCCTTCGAGAGGTTGGCAACGGCAGCCATCTCATCCAAACTAATCTTCTGAAAACGACGATCAAGCAAATACTGCATCACCCGATTCATTCTACTCCCATCTTTCTCCGAAAGCCCCTGCAAAAGACCAACCTGATTTAATTTTTGTAAATCATCCTTGGCCTCTTCCAAAATACTGAGCAGTTGAACGGCCCATTGAAAGCGTTTCAACCCCGACGACTTTCCGAAAACTTCTAATAAGCCAATGATTTTTTCCTGTGTATCCCCTTTCACCTGAAAACACAAACCCGCGTATTCCCGAAATCTTTGAAGTGGCGAAAGCTCTTCCAAATCTCCAATCGCCCGCCCCAATGCATCAAAATCAAAAAAAATAGTCCTCCCCTCAGAGCGCAAATCAAAACCTTCCTCGAAATACTCCGGATCACTTCGAAAAACATGCGGAACATTTTCACCCAAAAAGAATAAATCTCCAGCTGAAAACCTCCCTACATAGTCCCCACTCAAGAATTGTCCTTTTCCATCCAAAATGTAGGTCAATTGTATGAGAGGGTGCTGATGGAGCTTGTCATAAAAAGTCTTTCCACTGTCCTCCTGATAGCGGACAAACTCTTTTTGGGATTTGGGAACCTGAAAGGAAATTACCTTTGCCATATCTCAAATTAATATGAAATTCACTAAAAAAATTCGATTCACCCCAATTATGATCAATATAGTATTAGAATGAACTAACCCTGTGAAAGATTTTCCTCCACACATCTTATACTTTTGAATAAAAATCTCATTGCCCTAAGTGGTAAAAATTAAAAAACTATGAACTGGAAAGGCGTATTCCCGGCTGTCACTACGAAATTCCATGCAGACGGAAGTCTGGACATGGATCTCTTTTTCAAAAATCTTGACTTCCAATTGGAGTCGGGAGTACACGGAATCATATTGGGTGGAACTTTGGGTGAAAGCTCTGTACTATCTCAGGAGGAGAAAATTACGCTTACTCGAGAAACTGTTAACCATCTTCAGGGAAAAGTCCCTGTAATCCTCAACATCGCTGAAGGAGCGACGCAGGATGCACTCTTTTGGGCAAAAAAAGCAGAGGAGCTAGGAGCTTCCGGATTGATGATTCTTCCGCCTATGCGCTACGCAGCGGACGCACGCGAAGTCGTCACCTATTTCAAAACGGTCGCCAAATCCACCCAATTACCCATGATGATTTACAACAATCCCGTGGACTACAAGACCTTGGTGACCATCGATATGTTTGCCGAGCTCGCGGAATGCGAAAATATCCAAGCCATCAAAGAATCTACACGGGATATCTCAAATGTCACCCGAATGATCAATCGCTTTGGAGATCGCTATCAAATTCTCTGTGGCGTAGATACCTTAGCCATGGAGGAATTACTGATGGGTGCCGTAGGATGGGTCGCTGGATTGGTTTGTGCCTTTCCCAAGGAAACTGTGACTATTTTCAATCTAGTTCAAGAGGGGAAAATCAAAGAAGCTCGGGAACTCTACCGATGGTTTTTACCATTGCTTGAACTCGATATTCATCCGAAATTGGTTCAGTATATCAAACTAGCCGAACAACACTGTGGCATCGGTTCTGAGCATGTCCGTGCCCCTCGATTGACACTGATCGGTGAAGAGCGGGAAAGAATTGAGAAAATCATTTTGGATGGGATCAAAAATCGGCCGTTATTATAAATTATACAGTGGAAATAAATCCCGCAAGCGGGATAAAATATTTCGCTGAGCGAAGCGAAGTGTATTTCTATGTATTTCAATAGTATTTCTAAAACTAAAATACCATGAACCTAGACAACCTTTTCAACGCAGCACAAGAAGCATTTCTTTTCTATAAAAATATCTCTGGACAGGAGAAATCAGATTTTTTGACGAACCTATCAGAGATCCTCGAAGCAAATAGATCCGAAATCGTATCCCTTGCCGTGGTGGAATCCAATCTACCGGATGGAAGAATCAATGGTGAACTAGGCAGAACAGTAGGTCAAATCCGACTTTTCGCCAATCTGGTTAAGGAAGGAAGTTGGGTAGAAGCCACCGTTGATCCTGCCATGCCAGACCGTACACCCCTGCCCCGAGCAGATATCCGTCGGATGTTGACACCTTTGGGACCGGTGGTCGTATTTGGAGCGAGCAATTTTCCTTTGGCATTTTCCACCGCAGGTGGAGATACCATTTCTGCTTTGGCAGCAGGTTGTCCTGTGATTTACAAAGCGCACCCTGCCCATCCCGAAACTTCCAAAAAAGTAGCTGACTGCATCCATCAAGCCATCTCAAAGAGCAATCTTCCGAAAGCGCTCTTTACGCATGTAGAAGGTGGAATTGCGGAAGGACAAGCTTTAGTCAAACATCCATTGGCAAAAGCCGTCGCCTTTACCGGTTCGCATACCGGGGGAAAAGCCTTATTCGACCTAGCCAATCAGCGAGAAGAACCCATTCCGGTTTTTGCAGAGATGGGTTCGGTTAATCCGATTTTCTGCTTTCCTCAAAAGCTGAAAAATGAAAACGACTCACTTGCAAAAGCTTTCGTGGGTTCCTTGACCTTGGGTGTAGGGCAATTTTGCACGAATCCAGGTTTGATTTTCGTCCCAAAAGACCAAGCTGCAGCATTTGAAAAAGCCATTGCCGAGGAGATGAATGATATCGCTTCTGCCCCCATGCTGCACCCGGGAATAGCGGAGGCTTATTACAATTCCTTGCAGTTTCTACAATCACGAGAGGAACTTCGATGGGTCAAAGTAGCCGATGCACAGCACCTGATCAACGGTAGTACTGCTTTGGCGGAGATCAAAGCAAGTGACTGGTTGAAAGATTCTATTTTCCAACAGGAAGTCTTTGGAGCTTTCGCCATGATGGTGGTATATGAAAGTGAGGCTGAGCTACAGGAAATCGCAAAGCATTTACATGGTCAATTGACCATCACGGTATGGGCAGAATCTGAGGAGCTGAAGAATCAACTTTTTCTGATCAACTTACTGAAAGAGAAGTGTGGCAGACTTCTTTTCAGGGGAGTACCAACCGGAGTGGAAGTTGGTCATGCCATGCAGCACGGAGGACCTTACCCTTCTACAACTGATGCGCGAAGCACTTCCGTCGGCGCCTATGCGATTAATCGCTTTGCCCGACCGATCGCCTTTCAGGATATGCCACAAGAATTACTCCCGGAAGCCTTAAAGGATGGAAATCCATTGGGGATTTGGAGAATGGTGGATGGAGAATATAAAAAATGAAACATAATTGAAATACGGTGGAAATATGCCCTCCTGCGTCGGGCGAAATAATTAAAAATACAGTAGGCCCTCTGAGTATTTCGTCCAGCTTGCGGGGCCTATTTCAACTATATTTCAATCGTATTTCTTGCTCTTAATCTTAAAAAACGATCTAATCTTCTAAAATGTCATCCCGTCATACTTTTAGTTGCATCGATGCGCATACCTGCGGTAATCCCGTGCGGGTAGTTTCCGGCGGTGTTCCTTTTCTAGAAGGGAAAACTATGTTGGAAAAGCGCCAATATTTTCTTGAAAATTACGATTGGATCCGAACCGGGCTGATGTTTGAGCCACGGGGTCATGATATGATGTCGGGCTCCATGCTATTCCCTCCGCATGATCCGGACAATGATTTTGCCATCCTTTTTATAGAAACTTCAGGTTGTCTTCCCATGTGTGGGCATGGTACCATCGGCACAATTACGATCGCTATCGAAGAGGGATTGATCTATCCAAAAACTCCCGGTTTCTTGCGGATGGAAGCTCCTGCAGGCTTAGTCTTGGTGGAATACAAACAGAAAGGCAATAAGGTAAAATCAGTTAAACTGACCAATGTCAAAAGCTATTTGGCAGCAGAAAATCTGGAAATCGAGATCGAAGAACTTGGCAAGCTGAAAGTGGATGTGGCTTACGGAGGAAACTTCTATTGCATTGTCGATCCGCAGGAAAACTTCCCCGGTTTGGAGCACTTCAAAGCCGAGCAACTGATCAGTATGGCCAGAAATCTTCGCTCCAAAATGAATGAGCGCTATGACTTCGTACACCCGGAGCATGAAAAAATCCGAGGCCTTTCCCATGTCATGTGGACGGGTGAAACCTTGGACAAGGGCAGTACTGCTCGCAATGCCGTATTTTATGGGGATAAGGCCATAGACCGATCTCCTTGTGGGACCGGCACCTCGGCACGTATGGCTCAATGGTTTGCCAAAGGGAAGCTGAAGCAAGGAGATGAATTTATCCATGAAAGCTTTATCGGTTCCAAGTTCATCGGAAGGATAGAAGAAGTGACCGAGATTGGGGATAAAGCAGCCATCGTTCCAAGCATAGAAGGTTGGGCGAAGGTTTACGGATACAATACCATTATTCTAGATGAAGACGATCCTTATGTGCATGGATTTCAAGTAATTTAATCGTTGAGGTGACCTTTGAGTCCCGAAAAATATCGGGACTCGAAGGTCTTAATTCACAGTGTCTATCTTTCAAAAGATACCTTCGAGGTCTTGAAGACCTCAAAGGAAAGGATTCCAAATGAAATCTACCATTATCATCGGCGGAGGAATAGTAGGACTCTTCACCGCTTATTTCTTGCAGCAGGAAGGTATTGAAGTCAAGGTCATTGACCGCACAGACCTGAAGGACAATTGCTCCACAGGGAATGCCGGCATGATTGTACCCAGTCATATCATTCCGCTCGCCGCACCCGGTATGATTGCCAAGGGGATTTCTTGGATGTTTTCCTCCAAAAGCCCCTTCTACATCCATCCCCGCTTTGATTACAAGCTATTACAGTGGAGTTTGCTCTTTTTCAAATCTGCCAACCAAAAACAGGTCGAAAAAGCCATTCCTTATCTCAAGAATATCTCCCTGCTTTCAAAGTCCCTTTATTTGGCTTTTCGGGAAAATCACCCGGAGGCAGCCTTGGCTTTTCAGGAAAAAGGTTTGATGATGGTCTATCAGACAGCGACTGTCGAAAAAGAAGAAATAGAATTTGCTCATGTTGCCAGAAAGCACGGTCTGGCCGCAGAAATCCTCAGCCCTGCCGATATCCAAAAGATCGAACCCAACTTGGAAGTAAAAGTTCGAGGGGCAGTACTCTTTCCCGGTGATGCCCACCTGGACCCGGGTGCTTTGTACAGTTTTCTGAAAAAGTATCTGGAAGAAAAAGGAGTCGAATTTCTAACTGAAACCCAGGTATTAGGATTTGAAAAGTCAAGTGGAAAAGTAGAAGCCGTCTTAACTGACAAAGGGAAAATAGAAGCTGAGAAGGTCCTGCTTTGTGGGGGCTCTTGGTCGGGTGAGTTAGCGAAAAAACTAGGGTTTTCTCTTCCCATGATGGGTGGAAAAGGATACTCTTTTATCCAAAAAAACCAGCCTGAAATCAAGCAAGCGAGCATTCTAACCGAAATGAAAGTCGCAGTGAGCCCCTATGGCAACAAGATTCGATTTGGAGGCACGATGGAGATTGCAGGCACCAACCAAAAAATCGACATGAAACGAGTGCAGGGAATTTTCGAGTCGATCAACCGCTACTATCCGGACTTTCAAGCACAATTCCCCAATGAAACCGACATCTGGAAAGGACTTCGGCCCTGCTCCCCGGATGGCTTACCCTACATCGGCTATGCGCCGGGCTATTCCAATGTCTTAGTAGGCAGTGGACACTCCATGATGGGAATCTCCATGGCACCCGCTACGGGAAGGCTTCTTGCCGAACTCCATCAGCAAAAAGAACCTACAATGGAACTAGGCGGATTTGAGGTAGGAAGGTTTAATTAAGTGCCTGAATTATAGAAATAATAGACCAAAACTAGTTTCCAATCTTTATGGGTTGGAAGTAGGAAGATGGGAGTTGGAAGCATGTTGGCCATTTGATTTGGATATCCAATCTCCGACGGATGATTCCATTCAATTCCTATCAAAGGATTAAAGATTCAACCAACCATCCCATTTTACCCCTTATCCAAAACATTTAACTTCCATCTCTCACATCTCGTAATAGTTTGAGGAAATCAAAACCTATTAAAACCCCTTAATCCAATGCGACAAACCCTTGAAAAGAACTTAGCACTATTGATCATTCGATTGGGTGCCGGAGGAATGATGCTCACACACGGTATCCCAAAAATCAACCGCCTAATGGCTGATGAAGTCAAGTTTGCCGACCCCTTTGGTTTGGGACCAACAGTATCCTTGGCTTTGGCCACATTTGCTGAGGTAGGCTGTGCGATATTGGTGATGATCGGATTTAAGGTACGATTGGCTGCCATACCCCTGATCATCACCATGCTCACTGCGGCCTTTTATGCCCATTGGGATGATCCTTTTGGCAAAAAAGAACTCCCCTTGCTTTACTTGATATGCTTTTTGGCACTCTTGATTCAGGGAGGAGGAAATATCTCCATCGATGGACTATTTGGCAAGAAAAAAAATATCTACAAGGGTCCGGCACTCTAAGCTTGATATCATCGAAAAAGAGAGGCTTAATCATAGATAGATTCGCTCTTTGGGAGAATAGCATTGAGACTAAAGACTTTTTAACCGATAAAAAGGTTTATAAAGACCTTTCAGCAGAAACTTCGTCAACTTACCTTTGGTAAGTTGCCTTTGGTAAGTTACCTTTGGTAAGTTATTAATAGTAAGTTAAGCTGATCTATATGCAAAAACGCTATAAGACTCCCGCCAATCCCTTTCCAACGACCGGCTATTATGGTCCCGAATACTTCTGCGATCGAGAAAAAGAACGTGATCAGCTGATCCAAAACCTTACCAATGGACAATCCTGCCTTTTATATGGAAGACGGAGACTTGGGAAAACTGCCTTAATCCATCACATCGCAGACCACTTACCGAGTGATTGGGATTTTATTTACATAGATATCCTTTCAACAGAAAATGAAAAACAGTTCCTAAACTCGCTTGGCACAGCCTTATTGCATCATTTTTCTGAAAAAGACAGCTTGGGGAAGAAAGTATGGGCTTTTATCAAAACCCTCAGGCCTTCCATATTCTTTGATCAGCTGAGTGGATTACCACAGGTCAGTTTCCACGTAAGTGATGCCAAGCAACCTGTCATAGATTTAATTAGCTTTTTGGAACAGTGGGAAAGGCCCATTATCATCGCGATTGATGAATTTCAGCAAATTCATGCCTATCCGGAAAAGAATACAGACGCTTGGTTACGTTCGGTGATTCAGCGACTTCAAAATGTATTTTTCCTTTTTTCAGGAAGTCAACAGTCCATTTTAAACGAGTTGTTTTCCAATCCTTCCCGCCCTTTTTTCAAAAGTGCAAGCCCCCTTCAACTCAAGAAAATAGATCAGGAAGTGTATGCCAACTTCTTAGTAATGATTTTTAAAAAGTACGGTAAGAACCTATCTCCCAAACTTGCAAATCAAATGCTAGAATGGGCTAAATGCCATACCTATTATGTGCAGCTGCTGAGTAACCGACTTTTCCAAGTTTCTAAAAAAGTCTACGAGCAGGAAGATTGGCAAAAATGTGCCCAACAGATTCTAGAAGAGAATGAATCCTTCTTTTTGCATTTTCGAACGCTATTGAGTGGACAACAATGGAAGCTTTTGACGGCGATTGCAAAATCCGGAGAGGTCTTTCAACCCACATCGAAATCCTTTCTCAGCGAATACAACTTGGGGAGTTCGGCCACTGTCATCAAGTCACTTCAAGCCTTACAGGAAAAAGAAATGATCCATCAGGAGACCAACTTAGAAGGAACAAGCTATTACGAAGTCAATGATGTCTTTCTAGAGCGATGGATACAGGGGGTTTATTAAATGCTAAATAGCTTTTGAAGGTCAATAATTCTTCCTTTCCGGAATCACCCCTCGAACCCCTCCCCTTGGATCATCCACATCACCTGAATATCTTGGAATAAGATGAATGTGGACATGAAATACTGTTTGCCCAGCTTTTTCGCCTATATTAATTCCAATATTAAATCCATCTGGATTAAATCTTTTTTGGATTTCTTTTTTGACCTCATTTAGCATAAATAAACAAGAAGACTGCTCTTTAAAACTCAATTCGAAAAAATCCGAAACATGTCTTTTGGGGATAATTAAAGCATGCCCCTTATTAACAGGATATTTATCAAATATTGAATAGGCTTGAGCAGATTCTAAAATCAATTCTGTTTTTGAGCTAGGATTGCAAAAAGGGCATTCTGAGTTTTCCTTTTTTAATTGATTGAAATGTTGATACTCGTAGATTTCACAAAAATCATTTCTGAAAATTGACTTGAAAGGTAAAATCACATTTGTTTGGTAGGTGGCTTTTTTGTAAACCTTATGCGTTCGATAACCTTCATAAACCAAATCCCTGCGAACAGCAAAATAGGCTTTCCCAGTAGCTTTTAGCAAAGCTGATATTTCCATTAAAACCTTGGATTGTTCTTCAGGTAGCAAGACATTCAAAACATAAAAGCAAATGATTGTATCATAGTGCTTATCTGGATATTTAGGTTGGTAATGCTTATCATATCCCTCTACAGAAAAACCTTGCTGGCTGAGCAATTCAACATCTTTACCATAGCCACAACCAAAATCTAAAATATCTCCAGATAGCAATCCCATTTCTTTTACCTTTTTTGCTGGAAAAGAAAGGAATTCACGCTCCTTAGCGGTGAGGTGACTATATTTATTTAAAGATGCCACGGATCAAAACCTCTTTTCTCAATTAAAAAATGACAAGATTCCTTCAATTGACTAATTGCCAATTCTTTCCAGTTAGCCCCACTCTCATTCCCCAAAAGACTTATCTTAATTTCTTTTTGAAATCTAGAATGGTGAGTTTGGTCCAACAATTCCCAATAATGTAGAATCACACCTTTCTGACGTTCTATCAGTTCCGGTGTAGGAATTTTATCTCTTTTCGAATTATTAATCTTTGGGACTGCTGGAAGTAAATTCCATAGATCATTATTTTTCCAAATCGCAAAGGGTATTACATGATCGACTTGAATTGAAGAGGTTTTTTTTCCTGACCATACACACCTCGTATCTCCACTTTTTAACAAGATTGACTGAAATAGCTCCTTTGACTTTTTTACATCTCTTTCTGAAACGGGGGATTTTGCCAAATTACCTAATACTCTTTCAAGGGAAAGCTCGTTTCCTGAGGCTTTGACTGAAAATTCAGCCCATTTAAATAAAATAGAATCCTGACCACCAATAAAACTTCCTAAAATTTCAAACGCGTCGTAATAATCTTTAGGAATTGAGAAGGTGCCGTAACTTGATACTAAGAATTCAGAATCAATTCTACCCCTAAATTGTCGATTGATTTTTGGAATTTCCGGTTTATAAATAGAGTGATAATCTGAAGAAATTGAGCGCCCAATATAATGCATCGGCATTCTTCTTAAGGTAGAATACAATTTGTCTCCAAGACTCCTTATGGTCGATGTCAACTCCTCCGGAATTCCATTTCTTTTTAAATCATTGTTAAAACCGGAAAGACTATTTCTCTTTTTGTAGAAATCAACCACACTTTTCATTAATTCTTCAAAAGCAAGATTTGAAGTTCCATTTATTTGAGGAATCCTACGAATTGAATCAAAAATTGGAAAGTAATAAATCATCCACTTCTCAATTAACAATCCCATTGGAAGGTGGACTCGATCTTCTTTAAATTCAATAAATGGACTATTCTCCTGAATCAAATCAATAGTAGCCCTTAGTAAAGCAAACTTGTAAGTTGTTGACTTACTATCCCTTTCAATGATTTTACTAATATTTGAAAAAATCTCTTTATTCATTGACATTCGGATAAGATTAAACTTTAAAATCTTTAGTTCAATTTATTAAAATCCCACAAAAAAACCACAACCTTTTCAAGTTGTGGTTTGAATCTATTTTTGGAATTGGGATTAGCTGCCTTCGAGGGCGTTGGCACCGGCCACAATCTCCAGGATTTCGTTGGTAATCGCTGCCTGACGTGTACGGTTGTACATCAAGCGAAGCTCCTTCAATAGCTCACCCGCATTCTCAGTCGCTTTATCCATCGCTGTCATTCGGGCACCATGCTCGGAAGCATTGCTTTCCAAGACGGCCTTGTAAACCTGAATCTTCAAGGATGTAGGCACCAATTCTTCGATGATATAAGCTCGGGATGGCTCCAAGATATAATCTGTCTCAGCGGTAGCTTCTTCCTCTTCGGTCTCCTCTTTTGCCATTGGCAAAAACTGCTCAGTTTGGACGATTTGAGTAGCTACGTTTTTGAACTCGTTGTACACCAATGTCACCTGATCGTAATCACCTGCTGCAAAACCATTCATGGCGAATTCGGCTGCCTCTCGCACTACGTCGAAAGACAAGTCCAAGAATACTCCATAGAATTGATCCACGAGGGTATAATCTGTCTTTTTGAAGGCTTCAAAAGCTTTCTTTCCCAAAGGAAGAATAGTAATCTCTTTACCTTCAAATTGCTGCCGAATAGCGGCGTTGGTTGCCTTGATAATATTAGAATTGAAGGCACCACAAAGTCCCTTATCCGAAGTGATCGGAATAATCAGGACTTTCTTCACATCCCGCTTTTGCGCATAAACGATATCTGCAGATCCCTCAGAAGAGGCAGAGACATTGTTGAGGATAGCGGTCAGCTTCTGCGAATAAGGACGCATCTGAACGATCCGGTCTTGTGCCCTTCTCAGCTTGGCAGCCGACACCATTTTCATGGCTTTGGTGATCTGCTGTGTGGACACTACCGAGGTAATCCGCTGCTTTACTTCCTTCAGGTTAGCCATTCGTGCGTGTTTCTTCTAGTATAAATACCGGAGGCTTTCACCTCCGGATGGATTCTGATTTATTTTGCGAATTTAGGTGCCAATTCAGCGGCAGCTTTCTTCAATATTTCCCCTGCATCATCAATCTTGCCGGCAAGGATCAATTCCAATGCTTCAGGATAAGATGCATCCAATAGAATGTAGAAGTCTTTCTCAAAAGCTCTTGCTTTCTCCACAGGAACTGTATCCATCAAGCCTCGGGTAGAAGCATAGATGATGGCTACCTGATGCGCTACAGAGACCGGGGAGTACTGAGGCTGCTTTAGGATTTCCTGGTTACGACGACCTCTTTCGATGGTACGCTTGGTAGTGGCGTCTAGGTCAGAACCGAACTTGGCAAATGCTTCCAATTCACGGAACTGTGCCTGATCCAACTTCAAAGTACCGGCTACTTTTTTCATGGATTTGATCTGTGCGTTACCACCTACACGGGATACAGAGATACCCACGTTGATCGCAGGACGGATACCGGAGTTGAAGAGGTTAGTCTCCAAGAAGATCTGTCCGTCAGTAATGGAAATTACGTTCGTTGGGATATAAGCGGAAACGTCACCTGCTTGCGTTTCGATGATAGGAAGGGCGGTCAAAGAACCTCCACCTTTCACCAAAGGCTTGATAGACTTAGGAAGGTCGTTCATCTGCTGCGCAATCGTGTCAGACTTATTGATTTTCGCAGCTCTTTCCAGCAATCTCGAGTGTAAGTAGAATACATCACCAGGATAAGCTTCACGTCCCGGAGGTCTTCTCAAAAGAAGAGAAACTTCACGGTAGGCTACGGCTTGCTTGGAAAGGTCATCATAAACCACCAAAGCAGGACGTCCGGTATCACGGAAAAACTCACCAATTGATGCACCCGTAAACGGCGCGAAGAACTGCATTGGAGCAGGATCAGATGCACCTGCCAGAACAATAACAGTGTAAGGCATCGCTCCACCTTTTTCGAGGGCAGCTACCACACCTGCTACGGTAGAAGCTTTCTGACCAATAGCTACATAAATACAAAATACAGGCTCTCCTCTGTCGTAAAATTCTTTTTGGTTAAGGATAGTATCGATTACTACAGCTGTCTTACCAGTCTGACGATCACCAATTACCAATTCCCGCTGTCCTCTTCCGATTGGAATCATCGCATCGATAGACTTAATACCTGTCTGAAGTGGCTCAGTTACTGGCTGACGGTAGATTACACCCGGTGCTTTACGCTCCAAAGGCATTTCGTATAAGTCACCGGCAATCGGACCTTTACCGTCGATAGGATTACCTAAGGTATCCACTACACGACCGAGCATTCCTTCACCCACTTGGATGGAGGCAATCTTTTTGGTGCGCTTGACAGTATCACCTTCTTTGATGACTTTAGAGTCACCGAAGAGTACTGCACCGACATTGTCCTCTTCCAGGTTAAGTACCATTGCTTTCAGACCATTGTCGAATTCCAGCAATTCACCGGCCTGCGCCTTAGAAAGTCCATAGATACGGGCTACCCCATCCCCTACTTGGAGGACTGTACCCACTTCTTCGAGTTCGGCTTCTGTTCGGGCTCCTGCAAGTTGCTCTCTTAGGATTGCCGAAACTTCATCTGGTCTTACTTCTGCCATGATATCGATTGATTAATGCTTTTTTGATTAGATTTTACTTTCGTAATGGTTTTCTTGGAATTCCATCTTTAGAATTCTCAATTTGCTGCTTAGAGATTCATCCAACTGACGGTCATTGACCTTCAGGATAAATCCTCCAATCAGATTAGGATCGACTTTTTCAACCAACTGTACGGTCTTTAAGCCGGATATTTCTTTCACAATTCTCCCAAATTCCGAACGCATCGCATCGTCAACAGGGAAAGTCGTGGTCAAATAAGCTACCTGAATAGACTTGTGAAGATTGTACTGCGCTTCAAACTCCTTGGCTACGTCCAAAAGAACTGCTTCACGGTTTTTTCGGGAAACGATCTCGAAAAAGGTCAGAGTCATAGCTTGACCACCTTCCGCAAACAAGGACTTTAAAACTTTCAGTTTTTTGTCAGAAGATAAAACTGGATTTTTCAGGGCGAAACCCAAGTCACTATTGCTTTTGGCAATGGCACTTAGCTTCTGAAAGTCTGCATGTACTTCCTCCAAAACTCCTTTTTCAAGGGCCAACTCCAAGATAGACTTGGCATAGCGGGAAGCTACTCGGTGATTTGACATGGAGATTGGATTAGTTTAGCTTCAGGTCTTTGACAAACTCGTCAACCAATGCTTTCTGAGAAGCATCGTCGGCCAAATTTTTCTTCAATAATTTCTCTGTTACTTCAAGAGTCAAGGCAGCTACTTGATTTTTTACTTCAGTCAAGGCAGCTTTCTTTTCTGTCTCGATGACAGCTTTAGCATTCTCGATCAGCTGAGCACCTTGCTTTTGTGCTTCAGTCTTTGCCTCTTCGATCATTTTATTGGAAGCTTCTTGAGCTTTCTTCAAGATATTGTCTCTTTCAAGACGAGCTTCTGCCAATAGCTTCTCATTTTCGGCCTTTAGATTGGCCATTTCATTTCGGGCGATCTCAGCCTGCTTAAGAGCATTTTCAATAGTGCTTTCACGCTCTTCCAAAGCTGCCAGCATAGGTTTCCAGGCAAATTTGATCAAGATGAAAAGCAATCCCAGGAAGCCAATTAGCTGCCAGAAAATAAGACCGGAACCGGGAGTAATCAAATCCATGATGTGTGATTTTTCTGTTTGTCCAATAGATAGTAAGAAAGGGGAAGGCCTAACGCCATTCCCCAATCAATTTTTAGCTGATCTCTGCGATGTTTAGAGCGATCAACAGACAGATTACCGCTGCGAACAGGGAAACCACCTCGATCAAGGCTGCGATGATCAACATAGCACCTTGGATCTTACCAGCAGCTTCAGGCTGACGAGCAATAGATTCCATTGCCTGACCACCGATACGACCGATACCAAGTCCTGCGCCAATCGCAACAATACCCGCACCGATACCAGCTCCCATTAGAGCGTAACCAGCAGTCAACAAGATAGACATTAACATAGTAGTTATATTTATAAATTGAACAAAGAAATTCTAATTAATGATGCTCATCATGAGCATGTTCGGCGACTGCCCCACCGATGTACATCGCCGTAAAGAGCGTAAATACATAGGCCTGAATAGTGGCCACCAATAATTCGATAATATTAATAAATGTCACCATCACGGTAGAAACTACCCCAATAGCATAAGATTCGAAGATGAATGCCAAGGCAATGAAACCTAGGATCACAACGTGACCGGCTGTGATCGCGACAAAGAGTCGGACCATCAGAGCAAATGGCTTAGTGAACAAACCGATGATTTCTACGGGAACAATGATCAAAAGCATTGGAATCGGAACCCCCGGTGTAGCAAACACGTGCTTCCAGTAATCTTTATTTCCATTGACATTGGTGATGATGAAAGTCAAAACCGCCAAGGTCATCGTCACTGCAATATTTCCAGTCAAGTTGGCCGCACCTGGAAGTAGTCCAAGTAGGTTACCAAACCAAATGAACAAGAATAGCGTGATCAAATAGGGTACAAACTTCTTGTACTTGGGCCCGATGGACTTCTCAGCGATTTCATCCCGCACGAAGATGACAATCGGCTCAATAAGTGCTGCAGCGCCTTTTGGTGCGACGGCCCCGTTTTTCTTGTAGTGGTTAGCAGCAGATAGTGCCACGTAAGCTAAAACGAACATGACGATAAACATCATCACGACATTTTTGGTAATGGAAAGCTCGATAAAACTTGCGCCATCTACACGACCCAAATGATCATGCTCATCGATGTAGTAACCTTCATGTGCGTATTCTTTTCCGAAAGCATGTGTGTCATGATTTTGGAAATCTGTTGAAGAGAAAAACTCCAAACCTCTGTCAGAAGAATAGACAATAACCGGTAGTGGAAGTGTCACATGAGTATGTCCAAAAGTCGCAAAGTGCCACTCATGGGAATCTTTCACGTGGTGCATGATGAAGCTTGTTTTGTCTTCTTCAGAACCTGCGGCGAAAGATGAATTTGTATTAAACAGCAAAAAAGCTGAAAATAAAATACTTAGAACCAGGATTTTGCGCGTCATCAACTCTGTTTTTTGAGGGCTACTTCGAAATCGGGCGCAAGTTAGATAGAAAGGCGTAGATATCAAATATTAAGTAGAACAAAAAAATCACAAAGAAATCAGCTATAAACAAAATAATATTCTCCATCCCGGGCCAAACTTCCACTCCAACAAAAACTAATGAGGCAACTAACCTCAGAATCATAGCCAAAACGGAAATATGAAAGAAATTTTCAGCAAATGCTTTTAATAAGGCTGAATTCAATAAAGCGATCAAAAATGACAGGATTAGCAAGAAAAAATAAATGTGCCAGATCCGTTCGTGAATAATTACAGGGAAAAACACTTGCAGTCCCAAAATCAAAATGGCAATGATTGCTGATAATAGGAAGAAGCGGAAATGTATGTTTTGAAGGAACTTCACAGGGCATTAAATTTTGGGCAAAGGTACCTCAAATCTCCAAATTAACCATCCCGTTTGATCGAAAGCCACAATTGATAAAAGGCAATAAAACCCGAAAGAAAGCTGAAAAACAGAATCCAAACCGGGAATTTCATATCAGATCGCTGCTGAATCCACCAGCCCAGCCAAGTTCCTCCTCCGATGATGGCAAACAGCTGAAAAGACAAACCGATATATTTGACAAAAGTGGGATAATTCCCAGGGTACTTACCTTTGTTGCCTTTAGAGTCCTTTTGATCTGAATTCATTTTCTTAAACCCGGTTTATGCATTAGAATCTGTAGTGAGAGATCAAACCGCAATAAAATCAATCCGCCTTAGGCGGAGAATGAAGCATCCCGAGTGCTCGGGACGGTGATTGAGCTAAATGCAGCAAAGCGGATTGATTTTGAAGCGGTTTGGACTCGTAATACCTGTGCGCCGTGGCGTAAGAAGTCTAATGCATATATCGGGTTAAAAATAGGTAAATATTTTTGGCCATTGGAAGCAGTGGCCTGTCTTTTGAAATAAATAGAAAAGCCAAATCGTTCTTCCTTTGTACAATAAAGACTATTTTGCTAGCTCAATTGCAATTGCCCTCATGCGCTTTTTAAAACGCCTGTTTTCTATATCCCTTTTTCTGTTGGTGGCCTGCTCATCCGAACGGGACACCTTTACCAATCGCACATTTCATAATCTCACCTCCCACTACAATGCTTATTACCTCGCAGATGTGAAAATTCAGGAGGTGTTGGATGAAAATCAACAGAATTACAAGGAAGACTACACCCAAATATTACCGGTTTTTATCCCATTGGATTCGGGAGTGATTCAATCCTCCAAAGAAAAACTCGAATCTGCCCGCGAGTTGGCTTCCAAGGCCATTGAATGGCACCGTATCTCCAAGTGGGTGGATGATAGTTATTTTCTTTTGGGAAAAATCGACTACATGCAGGCCAACTTTGACGATGCTAAAAACGCACTCAAGTATGTCAATGTAGAAAGCAAGGACGCCGACCTTCGTCACCAAGTCCTAATCGCCTTATTGCGCCTCTATGTCGACTTAGGCGAAATCGAAAACGCAAATTTTACCATAGACTACCTTTCCAAAGAAGAAAAAATCTCCGATGAAAATCGCTACGATCTCTACCGCACCCTAGCTTACTATTACGAAAAGCGAAACGATCAAAATGGTGTCATTGGCTCCCTAGACCGGGCTATCGAGTACACCAAAAACAACAAGGAAGCTTCCAGAATCTACTTCATATTAGCCCAGCGCTATCAGCGGGAGGGCTTGGATAATTTGGCCTATGACTTTTACAGAAAAGCACTTGAGGGCAATCCGCCCTACGAGCGGGCATTTTATTCCCAGCTTTTTGCCCAACAAGTAGCTGAATTAAATGCATCGAAAGACCTTCGCAAAGTCAGAAACTACTACGAGTCACTTTACGATGATCCGAAAAACAAGGAACTCAAAGATGTGGTCGTGTATGAGCGAGCACTTTTTGAAGAGAAACAGGGAGATCTTCCACTGACTGTAGACTTGCTTCATCAGGCTGCCAAAGAGCCCGGCAGCAATCCTCGACTGAAAGGATACATCTATCAAAAACTTGCGGAAATCCACCTTGAAGAATATGTCGATTACCGTGCTACTAAATACTACCTAGATTCGGCCCTGACCTTTATCAAAGCCACCGATCCTGCTGCTTCTTCCATTGCCAGCCAAAAGGAAGTATTGGATCAATTCGTATTTCATGTGGAGCGAATTCAGAGTAATGATAGCTTGGTTCGTCTAAGTGGGATGAGTGAAGAAGAGCAACGCCTCATCGCCGAGCAATTCATACGGAGAGAGGAGGAACGGCTTCTAGCAGCAGCAATGGCCAAAGAAGAACCTAAAAACAGTGGGATTTTTGAGAACCTTCTAGCCTTTGCAGATCGCGGAACAGGATCATCTTTTTACTTCGACAATGCAGTGGTCATGCAGCAAGGCGCCATTGAATTCAGAAGAGTGTGGGGCACCCGTCCCCTACAGGATAACTGGCGTCGAAGCGCTGCTACTTTTCAAAACACTTCTGAAACGTTAGCAGAAGAAAAAGTAGACTCTACTGCTATTTTGGAAGAAAATAATCCGATAGCTCAACTGCCTGACCTAGAAAGTCTCTTGACACAAATTCCAAAAACTGAAGAAGCTATCGCCCAACTCAACGAAGAACTGGAGGAGTCTTATTTCGAACTTGGAAAGCTGCAATATTTTGACCTAGGGGAAATAGAGGCAAGTGTGAACAATCTAGAAACCGTCGTCCGTGAATACCCTTCAAGCAGCCGAAAGCCCGAGGCCTACTACCTACTCTATTTGGCACAAAAGGACCTCAACGGAAACTTCCAACAATATATCAATCGTCTAAACCGGGAATATCCAGAATCCCAATACACCTTCTCGGTTAATAATCCAAATGCAGCCTCAGGGAATTTGGCCTATCTCGCGTCCTCCAAAAATTTTGAGGAGGCATATAATTTATATTATGCAGGAAATTGGAGACAAGCACGAGCTATCATTCAGCAGACTTTAGAGGAATACCCGCTTACACGCAATACGGAACGATTGCTGCTCTTGGATATCATGGTAACGGGAAAAATCGAAAGCAAGGATCGCTTTAGGGCCCGCTTGGAATCGTACATTGAAAACTCTCAGGATGAAAGCTTGGTGAATTTGGCAAGGAATATGCTAAATCCCCTACTGACAGCCGAGGAATTGGCAGCGCTGAATCCAGTTGACTCGACGGCATTGGATTCCGCGGCACAAGCTTTGGCCTTGGAGGATTCGACAGCGGTAAAGACAGACTTGACAGATTCCCCATTTAAAGTCAATGATTCCCAAACGCATATCATGGTCTTGGTCATGAGCCCGGAGCTTGCAGAAGAGTCCCAAAGCCTAATCGGTGATCTGGAAAACTTCCATGCAAAAACCTTCTCAAATTCCAGATTGCGAACAGGAAATATGAATATGAATCAGGAGAATGCCATCTTTATCATCAGTCCGTTCAACAATGCTGACAAAGCAAAAGAGTACTATGATATCTTTATGGAAAAATTTGAATCGGACAATTTGACCGAGCAAATCAAGGAGAACAGTTTCTTTATTTCCATAGAAAATTTCCAGACCCTCAACCGGTCCAAAAACATTGAAGAATACCGGGCTTTTTTCAAGGCCACCTATCAGTAAAACATGAGTAAATCAAAACAAGCATCAACGCCCAATTGGGCTAATAAGACGATCAGATTCCTTTGGCTAGCCTTTGCGGCGGGTGTGGTAGGTTTTATCGTATTTATCTGGATGGTCAGCGTCAATTTTTTGGGACTATTTGGGCCACTACCGGACTTCAAAGCGCTCGAAAACCCGGATACAGAGGTAGCCTCGCAGCTATTCTCTTCTGATGGAGTGCTTTTGGGAACCTACTACCGTCAAAATCGCAGCCCTGTCACCTATGATGAGCTTTCTCCAAATTTGGTGAACGCCCTAATCTCCACCGAAGACGAGCGCTTCGAGGAGCATTCAGGGATTGATTTGAAAGCTATGATTCGGGTTTTTGTCAAATCAATCCTCCTCAGACAGGGCGCAGGAGGTGGATCCACATTGAGCCAACAGACCGCCAAAAACCTCTTCAACACCCGGACTGATGCAAATCAAGGGCTTTTGAGTTCAGTTCCCGGGCTTCGCATGCTCATCATCAAGACTAAAGAATGGATTGTAGCTGTGCAGTTAGAGCGCGCCTATACAAAAAAGGAAATTTTGACGCTTTACCTCAACACCTCCGAATTTGGATCCAATGCTTACGGTATCAAAACAGCCGCAGAAACTTTCTTCAATAAAAAACCTTCTGAGCTAACTATTCAAGAATCAGCTGTACTTGTGGGACTTTTCAAAGCACCTAGTTACTATTCCCCTGTTTTCAACCCTGAAAACTCATTAAGGAGAAGAAATACAGTTCTCGGTCAAATGATGAAAAACGATGTATTGAGTGAATCAGAATATGATTCACTTGCTGCACTTCCCATAGAACTTGACTACAATGTGGCCAACCATAATAAGGGTTTGGCGACTTACTTCCGGGAGGTTCTGAAAGCTGATTTGATCCGATGGACAAAAGAAAATCTGAAATCAGATGGAAGTTCCTATGATCTCTTTGGGGATGGGCTTAAAATATACGCCACTATCGACAGTCGTATGCAACGCTATGCTGAGGAAGCTGTAGCAGAGCATATGGAAGTACTTCAAAAGAAATTTTATGATGAAATGCGCGGTCGGGAGCCTTGGGTGGATAGCGAAAACAGAGTCATTCCGAATTTTATTGAAAATGCTGTAAAGCGAACCGAAGCCTATCGACTACTCAAGATTCGCTACAAAAACGATGAAGACTCTATCAATATCAAGCTCAATGAGAAAAAGCCTATGAAGCTTTTCTCCTGGGAAGGGGAAATTGACACGCTGATGAGTACGATGGACTCTCTCCGATACTACAAGAAATTCCTTCAGACTGGATTTGTGAGTATGGATCCGCATACCGGTCATATCAAAGCTTGGGTAGGAGGCATCGATCACAAGTATTTCAAGTTTGACCATGTGAAGCAAAGTAAACGTCAACCTGGCTCGACTTTCAAGCCATTTGTCTATGCAGCTGCTATCGAAAATGGATACTCTCCCTGCTACTCCGTAGTAGATCAACCTGTGGAAGTCTATATCCCTGGTCAGCCTGCTTGGAGCCCTTCCAATTCAAATGGTAAATTCAGTTACGAAAAAATGACCATCAGGCAGGCCATGGCCCAATCTATTAATTCTGTAACCGCTTATATGATGAAAAAATTAAGCCCAAAAATCGTGGTGGAAACGGCCAAGCGCTTGGGTGTGACAAGTGACTTGGAAGAAGTTCCTGCTCTGGCTTTGGGTGTTAATGATGTATCTGTATTCGAAATGGTAGGAGCTTTCGGCACCTTCGCTAATAAAGGGGAGTACACGACTCCATTCTACATTGATCGAATTGAGGATAAAAATGGAAATGTCATCCAGCAGTTTACCCCTAAGAAGCGCCCTGCTATGAGTGAGGAACATGCCTACTTAATGACATACATGCTTCGTGGAGGATTTGATGAAGCAGGCGGAACTAGCCAAGGTGTACCATACAATCTTCGGGAAGGAAATGAACTGGGAGGAAAAACAGGTACGACTCAAAACGCCTCAGACGGATGGTATATTGGAATGAGTAAGGATTTGGTGTCAGGCGTTTGGGTTGGCGGTGATGATCGTGCCATCCACTTTAGAAGCTGGATTTCGGGACAAGGTGGTAGAACAGCCAGACCTATTTGGGTCGAATACATGGAAAAAGTCTATGCCGATGAGACCTTGGGCTATACCAAAGGTCCTTTCCCGAGACCCGAGCGACCACTGAGTATTGAGATTGACTGTGATGCCTATGAGCAGGAAAGTCAGCGTTTCGTAGATTTTGACTACGATGCCAAGAAAAATGATTTCTAAAATCAATTAAGAAAAACCCAAAACTTAAAAACAGCTTTCATTCAAAGCTGTTTTTTTAATTTAGTCCCATGGAATCCTCTTCATTCAAACCCAAAGACCATCTCATGCTCCCTGACCATCCGGGAGTGTACAAATATTTCAATGAAGTCGGGGATTTGATCTATGTAGGCAAAGCCAAAAGCCTCAAAAAACGAGTTAGCAGCTATTTCAATAAGAATACCGGGGTCAATCTCAAAACACGCCGGATGGTGAAAGAGATTGACAAGATTGAGATTACCCTTGTCAATTCGGAGTTTGATGCCTTATTGCTTGAAAACAACCTGATCAAAAAGTCCCAGCCCAAGTACAATATCTTATTGCGGGATGATAAGACCTATCCGTACTTATTGATCACTGATGAACCATTTCCGAGGATTTTTCAGACAAGGCGGATGATTCCAAGGCGAGGCACCTATTTCGGTCCATTCGCAAGCGTCAAAGCCATGAACAATGTTCTAGACCTCATTCGGTCGCTATTTACTATTCGGACATGTAAGCTTGACCTATCCACGTATAAAATTCAGGAGGGGAAATATAAAGTTTGCTTAGAATACCACATCGGGAATTGTCAGGGACCCTGTGTCGGAAAGCAAACTGAAAAGGACTACCTCAAAGACTTAGAGCAGGCAAGACATATTCTTAAAGGAAATCTTGGACTGCCCAAAGCCTATTTCAAATTGGAAATGCAGGAGTTTGCACAAAATCTGGAGTTTGAAAAAGCACAGCGGGCAAAGGAAAAGTTGGATCTACTAGAAAAGTATCAGGCCAAGTCTTTGGTTGCCAATCCAAGCATCCACAATCACGACGTTTGCACGCTCGTGGTTGATGAAAAATATGCCTATGTCAATTACATGCGCGTCAAAAACGGATCCTTGATCGTCTCCAAAAATGTAGAACTCAAAAAGAAGCTGGATGAATCGGATGAAGAATTGCTCTTGACCGCCCTGATTCGCTTGCAAGATCAATTCAACAGTGATGCAGAGGAGGTTTTGGTGCCTTTTGAGATACAAAACCCGATCGAAGGTTTGAATCTCGTCATGCCTAAGATTGGTGATAAAAAAAGACTAATCGAGCTCTCGCTCAAAAATGCAAAATTCTACAAACAGGAAAAGGCGCTTCTTCAGGGTCTCAACAAAGACAAAAAAGACCGAGTAATTCGCCAACTTCAGGAAGACCTGAGCTTACCGGATATTCCTGACCATATCGAATGCTTTGACAATTCCAATATCCAAGGCAGTAGTCCTGTGGCAAGCATGGTTTGCTTTCTCAACGGAAAGCCTGCTGTCAAAGAATATAGACACTACCACATCAAAACAGTGGAAGGGCCCAATGACTTCGCAAGTATGAAGGAGGTAGTAGGGAGAAGGTATAAGCGACTGATGGAAGAGGGTAAGTCCCTTCCCAAATTAATCGTAATTGATGGTGGAAAAGGCCAGCTTTCATCGGCCGTAGAGGCACTTCAGGAATTGGGTATTTATGGGAAAATGCCCATCATCGGAATCGCCAAACGCTTGGAGGAAATTTACTTTCCGGGAGACTCTTTCCCTATTCACATTGATAAAAAGTCAGAAAGTCTTCGATTACTTCAACGAATCCGCGATGAAGCTCACCGCTTTGCGATCACATTTCACAGAAAAGTCAGAAGTAAAAATGCCTTTGGAACTCAGCTCACCGCCATTCCGGGCATAGGACAATCCACAGCGGATAAATTACTGAAGCACTTTAAAAGTGTGAAAAAGCTTAAGGATGCAAAGGAAGAAGAAATCGCCAAGGTAATTGGGGTCAGCAGAGCAAAAGAACTGGTAGGTTGGCGGGAAAAAAATAAAGGGAGCAATTAGCTCCCTTTTTTTATGTTACCATTCCCAGAGGGAATTTTCAAATTCTAGTAATTTGTATTCAAAGGCCAGTGCATCTAAATAAGCCTGCATATCAGGATTTGGATGCTCGGGGTTGACCATATCAGCGACCAAAGCCTCGTCAGGATTGGTAAACCTTGTCACCACCGACCTGAAAAGCCTCGTATCAAACGCTTGATCGTAAGTTAGGCTTTTTGAAAGGTTTTGGAAGTTGATCCAACGCGCCTCAGGATGATCCTTGAAATAGTTGTAGAAGTCCTTATAGCGAATAAACCCAATGGTCTTTTGACCTGCATCGGCATTGGTAGCTGACGGCATCACCAAATGGATATACTTCACATCAAAAACCATATCCGAATGATGCTTATCAAAAACAAAGTCTTCTTTGAAATCCAAGAAATACAATTGCTTGACGAAGATGCTATCCCCGATCGCATTCAACCAGAAATTTTCCTGGAACTCAGCAATAGAAAGAGGCTGGGTAAAATCCTCGTCACCAAAGACTTCTAGCGCATTCTCATCTACCACTGCCTTATAAATCTGATTGATGATACCGTTGGATTTAGTATCTCCAGAGCCATACAAGGAAAGATTGTACTTCTCGCGAAGGTCTATTCTTCTCCAAACTCCAATTTGGTACATTTTATCATCCTCCCGAATTCGCTTCGCAGAGAAAATGGTATCCATCTTAAACTGACGGTCGCCATACCCTGATGGATTGACACTTGTAGCCACTTGAGCATGCCCCTCAAAGGACCATAAGGTGGCTGCCATCAAAACGGCAATAAAGGAATATTGAAGAAACTTTTTCATAATCATCTGTTCTATAGTCAGGCGGAAAATTATTTCACACCTATACGAATCACTTGATTCAAAGAGGAAGGTATTTTATTTCCTCGGAAGTTTGTACGCGTTACTTGATTGACGACGATAACAATATCATCACCAGCTCTCGCACTTTCTAGAAGCTGACGCATTGCCAAACTACTTCCATTTGATATTTGAATCGTTTGTCTTGGTACATCATTTCTCAACAATCTAACTTCACCGCCCGTCACCTCGAAATTTGCATCTTTTGCCATTGTTCTTCCGAAGGTAGGCTCAGGTTCTGCGATTACTTTCAATCCAGTCAATGAACCGATAGCCTGTGATTGCGTTTGATCAAGGGCTGAACCATTAGAAAGTGTCGGAACAATTGTCGGTGCAGGAACTGGTTTAATATCAAACGAAACGTCATCGATTTTATTACCTCCAGAGCTTACTCCAATTGTAACCGAACCAGAAGCTCCTGGGATAATAGTCACCTGTCCAGGTGAGCTACCTTTGATCGATTGACCATTGCTTACTGTAAATTCTGGTGCATAGGTATTTCCCAATGCAGGAACCTCGATCAACAGCTCATTCGCACAGTCTGCATAAAGCTGCTGAACCACTTCAGAAGAAACTTTCACCACCGGCTGAGCTACGAAGTACTCATACTCCACAGGAAGCACTTGATCTTCTCCTCCGATATTTGTTACGATTTCGCCTTTGAGGACTCGTCTTGCCAGACCTCTGTCATCATATTCAGAAGCTGGTGTGGCCGTAAATTCAATTTTACCAAACCCTTTCTCATCCACCTCGACCGATCTGCCGTCCAAGGACATCGAAGGTGCTGCTGAAGAAGAGGAAGAGGCTATAAACATAGTACCTTCGAATTTAGTACCTGCTGCCACGATATTAGAAACCGCAGAGATTTTTGCTTCTGTGATATCTGCTTTGAAGTAGAAAGAACCGATCGTATTGGCTATGCTTGTTAAAGCTTCACTTTCAATATTCAAAACCTCATTTTGATATTGAGAAAGTAATGTCATGACAGCACCCACCGGTGACTTCACAAAGTTCAAAGCCTCGAAGGACTTCCCTCTTGCATCTCGATCATTGGCAAATAATGGTATTTCCGAAGCATCCAAGGCTATCTTGTCAAAATTGATATCAAGACCGACACCCGATAAAATTTCCCTAATTTTTTCAGGATAGTCATTTAATCTATTCTTCAGTTCTTCGCCACGTCCGTTGTTTATAAAAAGATTACCTGCAATTTCAGTGTTTTTCAACGCTGAATTCACATAGGTACCTTCTTCTGTTTTGGCATTGGAAACTTCGATCAGTTCCTTTTTCAAGGCTTCCAAGTAATCATACGCTTCCTTAGATGCGGCTCTAACCTCTTGGGCTGCGGCCACCTTTGGTACGTCTTTCTCATTATTACCCTGCTGCTCCACTGTATATTGAATGGATTCAACTGAGCTTTGATTATCGAGAATGTAATTTTTGGAAGTACGCTCTAGTCCATCATTGATGAGGACAAATTTCTGGAGGATCTGATTGCTGACCTGAAGCGCCAAAAGCGCTGTCAGTACCAGGTACATCATCCCGATCATCCGTTGTCTAGGTGTCTCTTTTACTCCTGCCATTTTTTGGTTTATCAGTTTAGATGGTAGAAATGATTAACCTTTCATGGCTGATAGCATGCCACCGTAGATTTTATTAAGAGAGCTGACATTAGCGTTCAATTTGGAAAGCTCAGTTTTGAAAGCTTCCGTTTCTTTGCCAGCAGCCGTGATGCCTTCCATGGCCGTGGTCATGTTGGAGTAGAACTTATTAAGCGTTTTCACGTGATTGTTAGCATCCTGTAGCTCCATCTCATACACTGCATTCAATGCAGAAAGATTTTTTGTAACGGTCACTACTTGCGTATGATACGCTTTGGCATCTTGAGAAGCTGCTGACATTTCCGTCAAAGCAGCAGCAGTTTTGCCATAAGAAGAATTCATATCGACCAATGTCTTAGCAGCTGCTTTTACGTTGGTAGCATATTCGTTTGTGGCTACTGCCGCATCGGCAAGATTCCCCATTTTCTCAGCTGAAGTAGCCAAGTTTTTCATGCCCTTACCAAGGCTATCGATCAATTCAGGACCAACTTTTGCGTTCGCAAGCATTTCGTCCAATTTTTGAGAAACACCATCTCCAGCCGCAGCCTTGGATTTCATTCCCATGTTTGAAGGACTTGCACCTTCTTCGGCTAATTCCGGGTAGACTTTAGACCAATCCACTTCTTGAGGTCTTGGTTCAAAAGCAGATAAAAAGAAAATCAATGCTTCTGTGGAAAGACCCACTCCAATCATTAGATTGGCAAACTGCCAATCAAGAATTTTAAACATCGCACCTAGAATTACGACTGCTGCACCAATACCATAGATTTTAGGCATGATGTTAGAATAAAAGAAGTTGCTGTTGCTAGCCATTGTTGTTTGTTAGAATTAAGGTTATGGTTTTTTAAGGTTTAGATGAGGAATTATCTTCTTCTTCTTTGGTTGGTTTTTACGTCCATTGATCCAGATCTTCCGATAAATGTCATCGCAGTACGAAATCCAATATGAGCTTGAGCTACATCCTGGTATTCGTACGTACGAGTAGAAGTCTCTAGATAGTGATTGATATCTTTCCAGCTACCACCACGCGTTACTTTTCTTGGCTCAGTCTCAATATCATAAACAGGGTCTAAGTCCCATGTCACTGTACGGGATGTCGGAGAGTAGGCATCAAGAACCCACTCTGCTACATTTCCTGACATATTGTGCAATCCAAAACCGTTTGGAGCAAAAACATCTACAGGAGCGGTGTAAGCAAATCCATCATCAATATAATTCCCTCTTCCAGGCTTAAAGTTGGCCATTAGACAGCCGCGCTTGTTTTTAAGATAAGGTCCACCCCATGGATACTTTGCCACATCTTTGCCTCCTTTGGCAGCATACTCCCATTCTGCCTCAGTAGGCAAGCGGAAGCTCGGCATGTCAAAGTCATATTCATCGTTGGCATTCATGTAGTAAGTTCTCCACTCGCAGTATTTTTTTGCTTGATCCCAAGTGACACCTACCACGGGGTAGTTGTCAAAGGCAGGATGGTCAAAGTAAAACTCCATTAAAGGATCACCATAGTGATACGTAAAACTAGAAGACCATACAGTCGTATCAGGCTTCAATTCCTCGTAATTAAATTGTGGTTCTTCTTTCAGAGTTGTCGGAGTACCAAAAGTGAGCTCTCCATTTTTCACTGATTCTAAAAATTGCCGATACTTATTATTGGATACTTCATATTTATCCATAAAAAATTCAGAAATCGTAATCTGCTTATTCATGGAAGACTGCGAAAAAGCAATATCCTCATCAGATTGTCCCATCCAAAAAGTCCCAGCCTTTATGGGAACCATATCGTACGGAAGGTTTTGTTGCCAATTGGCTCTTTTAGGTACCCCTGTCACTTCACCTCGCCGGTTCAGTTTTTCACTCGCTGTACCTTTTTTGTTAAAGAGCCCACAACCCGGTAGGATGGTGGCTATAGCAAGTCCTAAAGTGACACTTGCTAATCGTAGATTAATTTTTTTATACATAAATGACATTTTTTATATCATCAAATGATTTTCGATTTTAAAAACTACTCAATCGGCGAAATTTAGCTGAATTTTCCACATTTATGCAAATAACCTGCCAATTTTCAGAGCATTATTTTTTGGCCAAATTATCTTTTAATTCGACCCAACCTTTGATCAAAACCGGAATCTCGGTGTCCTCTGAATCACTCGTTCTACCTCCCTTGTCACTGTGGTCAATCTGTACCGTAACATCAACTCATGGCTAGTAGGTGACTTAGCTTCCAATCCACTAATTACCAAATCGAAGGAATATCCCAAGGTCAGGGAATTATCAGGTAAAAGGGAATATCCTAGAATTACAGAAACTGACTCCTCTCCTCTAAACGCTAATCCTCCTGTAATCTTATTTTGATGGGTAGCAATAACGCTCACATCATAAGAAAAATTATTGAAAGAAACAGATTTCAACAAGAAACTTGGCTCAATTCTAAATTGACCAATAGGTCTAAATCGATACCCAACCAATAAATAGGAGTGATTTTCTAATGGATTTGCGAAACCTCCGTCTCCGAAATCAAAACTTGGACGATTGATATGCCTACTGCTCAATCCAAGATAATAATTCCCTCTATCCAATAAGAGACCCGCTCCAAAATTGAGATTGATTGAATTTTCCTTACCTGAACTAGGCAAGTTAGGCTCAGGATTGACGACAATTAGCTCTCCATAATCAATCGCGCTGGAAAACATTCCAACATAAGCCCCAAAACTGAGTGTAGTGCGATTGATTTGCTTGTGATAGCTACCCTGAAGGTTAATCTCCAAGTTGCCGGTAGCACCTATTTGATCATTCACCACGGTAAGTCCGTAGCCGATATTTTTAGAATCAAGACGGCCTTGTGCCGTCAATAGTTGAGTCACTGGAGCACCTCCTGTTCCGCTGGAAGTGGTATAATTAGCCCATTGTGAACGATGCAGGGCAGAGAATCGATATCCTCCTTCCTTACCAGCAAATGCCGGATTGTAATACATGCCATTAAACATGTATTGTGTAAACTGCGCATCCTGCTGCGAAAATGCATTTCCCCAAAGGAGAAACAAAAGCAAGAATATGGAAGTAAAAATGGATTTCCGTCTAAACCCTAAAGTCATCAATATGTGGTTTTTACAGATCAAAGGACTATTGTAAGGATTTTAACTGAAAAACCACTGATTTTGATTCCGATTATTACAAATTATTCGCTTTTTTAATATAAAGCTCCAAGGCTCCGGTCATGCTAGGTGCATTTGGGAGTGGTGCTTCAATGTCCAAAATCAAGTCCAATTCTCTTACTGCTTCGGCTGTTGTAGGCCCAAATGCAGCGATTCGAGTAGGACCCTGTTCGAATTCAGGGAAGTTTACCTTAAGAGATTTGATTCCTGAAGGACTGAAAAAAGCCAAAATATCATACTTCACATCAGCCAGGTCCGAAAGGTCAGCAGCTACCGTATGATAAATAATCGCTTCAGTGAAGTCAATATTATTTTTAGCCAAATAATCGGGAATATCATCCTTTCTGATATCAGAGCAAGGGAATAGATATTTCTCGTTTTTGTGTTTTTTGAAGTAATCAAAAAGATCCTGAGCTGTTTTGGTGCCTACAAAAAGCTTTCGCTTTCGGATCACAATGTACTTCTGCAGATAATGGGCAGTTTGATCGGAGATACAAAAATATTTCATATCAGCCGGCATCTCAATTTTGAAGTCTTTACAAATCGCAAAGAAATGATCGATGGCATTACGACTAGTGAAAATCACCGCTGTATGCTTCAAAATATCGATTTTTTGCTTTCTGAAATCCTTGGAGGACACAGGCTGTACCTCAATAAATTGCCTAAAGTCTATCTTGAGATTGTACTTCTCAGCAAGCTGAAAATAGGGAGAATTATCGTTGGTAGGTTTTGGTTGGGAGACAAGAATACTTTTCACGGGTCTTAGCCGGTCCTTCGTAGCTGCACTCATGCTTCTTTTCCTTTATGTTTTGGTTTAATATTGACCGAAATCCATGATCCACTTTACAAGAATCAGGAACGGAACCAGTTCTGCGATGCAAAGGTAAGTAAATAAATGGTATTTCTTAAAGGACAGTTTATTCATCATGGATAGAAACAAAAAAGCAATTCCAACCAAATACATCCAGAAAAACACTTCATAGAACATCATCAAAAAGGTCTCCACCTGCGAAAATGTATTCATCAAATAAAAGAATATCACTAGTAGAAAAACCAGATTTACCCATACAATGAGCCTCAGCAAATAGAAAAAATGAGAAAACTCCATTCTCCCCAAATCAAACACAAAAGCCGTGATTCGAATACCCACAAACTTCAAAACCGTCAAACCAAATATAAGCATAGCCCCTACCATCCAAATCAACAGCAAATCCAAAGCAGTCCCGTCGCTCCAGGCAAAGATTAGGTCTTGTCTAAAAAAAATCAACCCAAAAACTCCCGATAGAGCCACAAGAATATTGACAATCAATACGAACAAAAGGACATCAAAGGAAAAGAACTTCTGAAGACTGCTTCCTTCAGAAAAATCCTCAGCGGTAACCAATCCCTTGGGGCTCAAAACTGAGAAAAATACGTATGGATAGGCTTGTCTGTAGCCGGCCAGTAGAAACAAACAAATCAACAAGGCAATAATGAAGAAATCCCGGACCGACTGCCTCTCAAAATCCCTCTCTACTAAATCAGGGCCTGAAGTTTCTTTCTTTTGCTCCACATGGAAAGCGGCATCCAACCGCTTCTCTACCGGAGCCTGAGCCATCACTAGTTGGTCTCCCAATAGTCGAATGTGCAGGGAATCCACACCAAATTCCAATTGATATTCCTTGACCTTTCTCCGAAGTATGGTATCCTGTTCTGCATAAAACCAAAGCCTTTCTCCTGCAAATACCATGGTCTCACCCGGAATCTTCATCACTAGGTGAGCCTCCGGAAACTGCTTGATATCGATCCATTGGCTTAATTGATCTGTAGCTGAGAACCAGTTTTTTACAAGATTTTCTTCCCAGTCATTGCTGTAATCCTCCAGCACCTGCCCTCGGGAGGTATTCAAAAAACACAAACTCAATAGAAAAAGGATAAGAACTTTTTTTAGCATACTTTAGAACTGAACGATATAACCGAAGTGAATTTTTGAAAATTGCAAGGAAAGTGGTTGTTCTTGGGCTTTGCCCACCGCGTAGACAAATCTAAATATCCCATTCCCGGTCTCAAGATTCAAACCAGCACCAAGTGAAAATGGATGAATTATCGGTGCCGCAAAATACGGGTTTTCGATGAAGCCATAATCGGAAAAGAGAAAAAGGAAACTATTTAGACCAAAAAAAAGCCGAGGCTCCGCATTTAGGTAAAAATAATCTCTCGCGAAGAAGAAATTTTCATTAAACCCCCGAATACTCTGCAACCCCCCGAGTCGATAAAGATCATTTTGAAAAAGGTTTTCGTTGCGAATCAAACCAGCAGCACCCCTGAAATACAAGCCCCAATTTTTCGTGATAAATACATGCTTTTCCCCAAAACCTGATAAGGCATACTGCGGGGTCCTCAGGTCTATCCCCTCGTATGCCACCGGTGGAATTCCCGTGTTTTGTAAAATCTCCTTGTTTCCTGCCGAAAAAGTCAACTGAATCAAGCCTCCTTTCCGTGGAGAAATCGCATCGTCCAGCCAGTCCATTCGTGCATTAATACCATATTCTGTCCATCGGAAGTCTGCCAATTCAGGCAAAACCTCCACCTCTGAATAGGCCACTGTACTGATCAAATCACCGGCTTG